>DALZRX010000639.1:0-2352 GCA_032015805.1 Achromobacter sp. | reverse complement strand
CGGTATCCCGACATCCGGCTGCATCTGGTCGAGGCGCTGTCGGGGCATCTGACCGACATGCTCAACGGCCGCCTGCTGGACCTGGCCATCGTGTTCCATACCGAATCGGCGCGGCGCTGGAGTGTCGTGCCGCTGCTGGACGAGCCCCTGTTTCTCTTTGCCCGGCCCGACATGCCGGGCGTGCCGGCTGGCGGCGCGACGCGGCTGGAGGCCATTGCAGACCTGCCGTTGGTGCTGCCCAGCGGCCGCCACGGCCTGCGGGCGCTGGTCAACAACGCGTTCCTGCAACTGGGGCGCACGCCGCGGGTGGTGGCCGAGGTCGACGGCCTGTCGCTGCTGATGGACGTGGTGCAGCAGGGCGGCGTGGCCACGATCCAGCCCAGCTCGGCGACGGCCCGCATCGCGCCGGGGCAACTGCAGATGGCGCGCATCGACGATGCCCATCTGTTCCGCTCCAACCTGCTGGCCAGCCTGTCGGACGAGGAACTGTCCCCCGCGGCGCTCGCCGCCCGTCTAGTCATGGCCGATGTATCCCGAACCCTGGCCCGCGAGGGAAAGTGGGTTGTGGTCACTCTTCACGATTCGTGAACACCCGTTGACGCCTGCCTGATATCGCGGCGGCCCGCCGCTGCGTAGAGTCTGCCCCTTGAAATGGGGAAGATGGCATGGTTGACGTCTTGGTGATCGGTGGGGGCAATGCGGCGCTGTGCGCGGCCCTGATGGCGCGTGAAGCCGGCGCCAGCGTGCTGCTCTTGGAAGCGGCGCCGAAGGAATGGCGGGGCGGAAACTCCCAGCACACTCGCAATCTGCGTTGCATGCACGATGCGCCGCAGGACGTGCTGATCGATGCGTATCCCGAAGAAGAGTACTGGCAGGACCTGCTCAAGGTGACGGGCGGCCTGACCAATGAACACCTGGCGCGGCTGGTCATCCGCGAATCCTCCACCTGTCGCGACTGGATGCGCCGCCACGGCGTGAACTTCCAGCCGCCGCTGTCGGGGGCGCTGCACGTGGCGCGCACCAATGCGTTCTTCATGGGCGGCGGCAAGGCGCTGGTCAACGCCTATTACCGCAGCGCCGAGGAACTGGGCGTCCAGATCCGCTACAACGCGCCGGTCGATTCGCTGGAGCTGGACGACGGTCGCTTCGTGGCCGCGCGCATCGGCGAAGAACGCATCGATGCCCGCGCCTGTGTGCTGGCTGCGGGCGGTTTCGAGTCCAACCGCGAATGGCTGCGCGAGGCCTGGGGCCAGAACGAGCGCGGCGAATGGCCGGCCGACAATTTCCTGATCCGCGGCACGCGCTTCAACATGGGCGTGCTGCTCAAGTTCATGCTGCAGGCCGGCGCCGACGGCATCGGCGACCCTTCCCAATCGCATTGCGTGGCCATCGACGCGCGCGCGCCGCTGTACGACGGCGGCATCTGCACGCGTATCGATTGCGTGTCGCTCGGCGTGGTCGTCAATCGCGACGCCGAGCGCTTCTACGACGAGGGCGAGGACTTCTGGCCCAAGCGCTATGCGATCTGGGGCCGCCTGACCGCCATGCAGCCCGGCCAGATCGCCTATTCCATCATCGACGCCAAGGCGATCGGCCGCTTCATGCCGCCGGTTTTCCCCGGCGTGAAGGCCGACACGCTGCCCGAGCTGGCGGAAAAGCTGGGCCTGGATCCGGCCACGTTCGGCAAGACGATCGGGGACTACAACGCGGCCTGCCGCGTGGGCAAGTTCGACCATACCGCGCTGGACGACTGCCACACCGAGGGCGTGACGCCCGCCAAGACGCACTGGGCGCGGCCGCTCGACACCGCGCCGTTCTACGGCTACGCACTGCGGCCCGGGATCACGTTTACCTACCTGGGCCTGAAGGTGGACGACACCGCCGCGGTCCGGTTCAACGACAAGCCCAGCGACAACCTATTCGTCGCGGGCGAAATGATGGCCGGCAACGTGCTGGGCAAGGGCTATACGGCGGGCGTGGGCATGTCCATCGGCACGGCCTTTGGCCGCATTGCCGGCACCCGCGCCGCAGCCGCGGCGATCAGCCAGAAACATGCGGGAGCACACCGTGAAGCAGCTTGAAGCCCTGGCCCGCGAGGCGCAGTCATTCTCCACCAGCCATTCAGACCCGGCCCCGGCGCCGGCGGCGCAGCCCGTTCACTTCCATGCGCGCGGCGCCAAGCCGCTGACGGAAACGCTGACCGATGACGAAACCGAAGTCGCGCGCGTCATGCAGATCTGCAACGCCTGCCGCTACTGCGAAGGGTTTTGCGCGGTGTTTCCCGCCATGACCCGCCGCCTGGAATTCGGCAAGGCCGACCTGAACTACCTGGCCAACCTGTGCCACAACTGC
>DALZRX010000638.1:0-2360 GCA_032015805.1 Achromobacter sp. | reverse complement strand
CGCCCGCCCGTCGCCCTGGGCGGCGAATCCGCCGCGCTGATGCTGATCGCCCAGGTGCGCGACGAGGCCCACCGCTTCGCCATCACCGGCATGCGCGCCCGCCGCGCCAAGACCCGGAACGTCTCGCGCCTGGAAGAAATCGAAGGCGTCGGCGCACGCCGCCGCCAACGCCTCTTGGCCCGCTTCGGCGGCTTCTCAGGCGTGGCCCGTGCCAGCATCGAAGACCTGGCATCGGTGGACGGCATCTCCCAGGATTTGGCCATTCGCATTTATGAGGCGCTGCGCTGAAAGCCCGGAGTCGCCCAAATGCCACAAATTCGTGTCAACCTCGCCGCCCACCGCCGATGCCAAAATCCGCAATTCAGCCGGTCCACTCGGCATCTTTTCGGCGCTAACGCCCCGATCCAATCCAACTATTCACCAAAACGCCCCCAAATTTCACCCACTCGCCCCGACGAGCAATCCGGGCCGCGCGGATCCGGCTCCGCCGGTCCGCAGAGGCGCCCCCTGGGGGAGGCGCCGAAGGCGCTTCGAGGGGGCTCTAGCTGTTAGCATACGGACACTATGCCAATTAACGTTCCCATTATCCTGACATGGCTGCGTATCGCCATGATTCCGCTGGTGGTCGGGCTGTTCTATCTGCCCGAGAGCTGGATGTCTGTACCCACGCGCGACACCCTGGCCGCATGGGCCTTCATCATCGCCGCGCTGACCGACTGGTTTGACGGCTGGCTCGCCCGGCGCTGGAACCAGACATCGGCATTTGGCGCGTTCCTGGATCCCGTGGCCGACAAGCTGATGGTCTGCGCCGCCCTGATCGTGCTGCTCGACCTCAGCCGCGTCGACGCCTTCATCTCGCTCATCATCATCGGCCGAGAAATCACGATTTCCGCCCTGCGCGAGTGGATGGCCAAGATCGGCGCCAGCGCCAGCGTGGCGGTACATCGGCTGGGCAAGTTCAAGACCGCCGCGCAGATGATCGCCATTCCCTGCCTGCTGTACAACCAGACGGTCCATGGCGTCAGCACCAAGCTGCTGGGCGACATCCTGATCATCGTGGCGGCGGTGCTGACGGTCTGGTCGATGCTGTATTACCTGCAGCGCGCCTGGCCGGCGATCCGCGAAAAGGCCATGTAGCCCCGATTTGCCGGGCCGGCTGTGAAAAGCCGGCCCGGCGTAGTTGCAATGCCCCACGGCGGCCCGGCTCGCATAAGACGGCCGCCGAGCTACTTCAAGAGCGATAAGCCGGCTCGAACCGGCACGGCCACGCGCCGCAATCGCCGCGAATACGTCGCCCGGACGCAAGTCCGCGCGTCGCCGGAGACAACCCGCGATCCGCCTGGGGCGGACCGCAACCTGCCGCCTTTGCGCGGCTTTGTGCAATGACCACCGCTACCGCCGACACTCCCTTGCTCTCGGACGCCGCCGTACGCCGGCGCGACTGGAAAATCATCCTGCTCATCGGCGTGGCGCACGCGTCGTCCCACTTCTTCCAGCTTGTCCTGCCGTCGCTTTACGGCGCGCTGGGCCTGGAATTCGGGCTGGATTTCGCGCGGTTGGGCCTTTTGGTATCCACGTTTTATGTGGTGTCCGGCATCGGCCAGGCCTCGTCCGGCTTCGTCGTCGACCGCATCGGCGCGCGCCCGGTACTGTGGTTCGGACTGGCCTGCTTCGTGCTGTCGGGCGTGCTGATCGGATCGGCCACGGGCTACGTCATGCTGATGGCCGCGGCCGTCGTTGGCGGCATCGGCAATTCGGTGTTCCATCCCGCGGATTACTCCATCATCAACCACCGCATCACCGCGCCGCGGCTCGGCCACGCGTTCTCGGCGCACGGGCTGACCGGCAACCTGGGCTGGGCGCTCACGCCCGTGTTCATCACCACCATCACGCTGCTGGCCAACTGGCGCGTGGCGGCCTACAGCGCCGCCGGTCTCGTGGCGCTGGTGCTGCTGCTGACGGTGCTGGGACGTGAGCTGCTGGGTGGTCCCTCGGCCGTGGACACCGCCGCAGATGGCAAGGACGCCAATGCGCCCAAGCCCGCCGCCAAGCCGCAGGAGGGCGTGCTGGCCACGCTGTCCGCGCTCCTGGCCAAGCCCGCGCTCTGGGGCGCATTCCTGTTTTTCGCGTGCACGTCCATTGCGCTGTCGTCGGTCCAGAACTACACGATTCCGCTGCTTGGCCAGCTCTACGACCTGTCCAAAGTCACGGCCAGCTCGGCCTTGTCCGGCTACATGGTCGCTTCGGCGGTGGGCATGGCGGCCGGCGGCTTCCTGGTGTCGGCCAATCCGCGCACCGAGCGCACTGTGATGGTGGCGCTGATCCTGGCCGGCCTGACGCTGGTGGTGCTGGCCCTGGGC
>DALZRX010000637.1:0-2365 GCA_032015805.1 Achromobacter sp. | reverse complement strand
TGCGATCCCGGACGTAACGGCCGTTCACGTAAAGGTATTGCCGGTCGGCGCGCGCGCGGGCGGCCGTCGGCCGGGTGATCATGCCGGCCAGGCTGACGGTGCCGACCGAGTGCGACAGCAAAAGGCCGTGCTCGGCGAATTCGGCGCCCAGCACGTCGCGGATGCGCTGCGGCGGGTCGGCCGGCAGCCATTGGCGCTGCGCGCGGTCGTGGTGGAACAGGCGGAAGGCGATCTGCGGATGCGCCAGCGCAATGCGCTCCATGGCGTCGACGCAATGGCCGAATTCCGTGGCTTCGGAGCGCAGGAACTTGCGGCGCGCCGGCACCGCGTCAAACAGTTGGCGCACGTCGACGGTGGTGCCGGGCGGGCCCGAGGCGGGTCCGACCTGCATGCTGCCCCCGTCGATCTGCCAGGCATGGTCGGCGTCGCGGGTGCGGGAAATGATCGACACCTGGGCCACCGAGGCAATGGAGGCCAGTGCTTCGCCGCGAAACCCCATGGAGGCCACCGATTCCAGCTCGTGCAGCGAGCGGATCTTGCTGGTGGCGTGGCGGGCCAGCGCCAGGGGAAGTTCGTCGGGCGGAATGCCGCCGCCATCGTCCGTGACGGCGATGCGCCGGATGCCGCCGCCCTCGAGGCGGACCTCGATGGCGCGTCCGCCGGCGTCAATGGCGTTTTCCAGGATTTCCTTGAGCACGGACGCGGGGCGCTCGATGACCTCGCCAGCGGCGATCTGGCTGATCAGCAGGTCGGGAAGCGCGAGGATGGAACGACGTTCGGTCATGAGGCCCAGATCTTATGTAGCAGTGCGGACGATTTTAGCGTCATGCCCCGGTGGGCTATAGTCGCTGACAAATTCCCTTCGGATATCAGGGCCGCTTCAATGCTTGAGTTTTTCAATATGGTGCTCCACATCGACCAGACGCTTGGCCTTTGGGTCGAGCAGTACGGCGTGTGGGTATACCTGGTGCTGTTCCTCATCGTCTTCGCGGAAACGGGGCTGGTGGTGTTGCCCTTCCTGCCGGGCGACTCGTTGCTGTTCATCGCGGGCGCCTTTGGCGCGACGGGGCATATTGACCCCGTTCTGATGTCGGTGCTGCTTATCGTCGCCGCGGTGACCGGCAACTCGCTGAACTACGCGATCGGCCGTTACATCGGGCCACGGGTGTTTTCGATGAACCTGCGCTTCCTGGACCGCGGCGCGCTGATGCGCACGCATGCGTTCTACGAAAAGCACGGCGGCAAGACGATCGTCATGTCGCGCTTCATTCCCGTGGTGCGCACCTTTGCCCCCTTCGTGGCGGGCGTGGCCGAGATGTCGATGGCGCGCTTTCAGTTGTTCAACATCATGGGCGCGCTGCTGTGGGTCATCAGCCTGGTGGCGGCGGGCTATTTCTTCGGCAATATCCCGATCATCCGCGACCACCTGAACACCATCGTCCTGGTGGGCCTGGCGGCCGCCGTCGTGCCGGTGGTCGGCGCCGGCCTGCTCAAGCTGGTGCGGGCGCGCCG
The DNA here is from genome assembly GCA_032015805.1 of Achromobacter sp. GTDB lineage: Bacteria > Pseudomonadota > Gammaproteobacteria > Burkholderiales > Burkholderiaceae_B > Achromobacter. The sequence continues at coordinate 853 of DALZRX010000637.1, read as the reverse complement.
TACCCAGTAGACCCCGCCCCAGCCCAAATAAAAAGGCTATGCGCCAGATGGCGCATAGCCTTTTTTTCTTGGCCCGGGATCGGCCCGAGAACCGTCTAGGCGACCCCGTCTAGCTGAGGTCGCCCAGGCGGGCGAGCGGCGGGTTGGCCGTGAAGTAGCGCTGGATGCCGGTCATCATGGCCTGCGCCAGCTTGTCCTGGTGCGAAGAGCTGCGCAGCAGTGCTTCTTCCTGCGGATTGCTGATGAAGGCGGTTTCGACCAGCACCGACGGAATGTCCGGCGCCTTCAGCACGGCAAAGCCGGCCTGCTCGACGCTGTTCTTGTGCAGGCGGTTGATCTTCTTGATCTCGTCCAGGAAGGCGTTGCCAACCTTGAGCGAGTCGTTGATCTGGGCCGTGGTGGACAGGTCCAGCAGCACCTTCGCGACCTGGCGGTCATGGGTGCCCAGGTTGACGCCGCCGATCAGGTCGGCCGCGTTTTCCTTGTCGGCCATCCATCGGGCCTGCGCGCTGGTGGCGCCGCGCTGGGACAGCGCAAAGACCGATGATCCGTTGGCTGACGGCTTGACCCAGGCGTCCGCATGGATGGAGATGAAAAGGTCGGCGTGCACGCGCCGCGCCTTCTGCACGCGCACGTGCAGCGGCACGAAGTAATCGTCGTCGCGCGTCAGGTAGGCGCGCATGTAGGGCTGGCTGTCGATCAGCGCCTTCAGGCGGCGCGCGATGCGCAGCACCACGTCCTTTTCACGCAGCCCGGATTTGCCGATGGCGCCTGGGTCTTCGCCGCCATGCCCGGGATCCAGCGCGATGGTCAGCATGCGCGGCTTGCCGCGGCTGGCGCTGGGGGCGGGCTT
>DALZRX010000636.1:0-2367 GCA_032015805.1 Achromobacter sp. | reverse complement strand
GTTAGCTGCCGCCACCGCGCAGGTAAAGGCGACGCCATAATCGGTTTCACCAACCGTCAGGCCTGGATCGGCCGGATCGGCGTAGTAACTATGGACGAAATAGAAGTGCGAGTCGTCCGGAATGCCGTCCCAGATAGGATGGGAACGGGTGTGGCGGACCTTGTTCCATCCCATGTGCGGGACCTTCAGGCGCTCGGGACGGGTGTCCACGAGGCCCGCCGCGCCCGTGTCGGCCAGGCAGGCCTCGTCGTCGGCGGGGATCAGGTCCGCGAAGCCCGGTCCGGAAAAGCGGCGCACGACGCCCGGGAACAGGCCCAGGCAGGCGGTGCCGCCCTCTTCGCTGGAGTCGAACAGCATCTGTTCGCCGACGCAGACGCCCAGCAGGGGTTTTTCGCGGGCGGCGCGCACGACGGCGTCGCGCAGGCCGGATTCGTTCAGGGTGCGCATGCAGTCCGCCATGGCGCCCTGGCCCGGAAACACCACGCGGTCGGCGGCGGCGATTTCCTGGGGCTGGTTGCAGATGCGGATGTCGGCGTCAGGCGCGGCGTATTTCAGGGCGCGTGCGACGGAATGGAAATTGCCCATTCCATAGTCGACGATGGCGATAGTGGTCACTTCTGTCTGCCTGGTGCGGTGCGGTGTTGGGTGCGTACGTTACAGCACGCCCTTGGTGGAGGGCACGACGTCGCCCATGCGGGGATCGACTTCCAGGGCCATGCGCAGCGCGCGGCCACAGGCCTTGAACACGGTTTCGGCCTGGTGGTGGGAGTTGAAGCCGCGCAGGTTGTCGATGTGCAGCGTGATGAGCGCGTGGTTGACCAGGCCCTGGAAGAACTCGCGCGTGAGGTCCACGTCGAAGCTGCCGATGTGCGAGCGCGTGAAGGGGATGTGGTATTCCAGGCCGGGACGGCCGGAAAAGTCCACCACGACGCGCGACAGCGCTTCATCGAGCGGCACGTAGGCATGACCGTAGCGGCGCAGGCCGGCCTTGGTGCCCGCGGCCTTGGCGATGGCCATGCCGAGCGTGATGCCCACGTCTTCCACCGTGTGGTGCGCATCGATGTGCAGGTCGCCCTCGGCCTTGATATCCAGGTCGATCAGGCCGTGGCGCGCGATCTGGTCCAGCATGTGATCCAGGAAGGGCACGCCCGTGTCGATCGTCTGCTTGCCGGTGCCATCGAGGTTGATGGCCACGCGGATGCGGGTTTCGTTGGTGTTGCGGGTGATTTCTGCGGTACGCATGTTAAGCACTCAAGATCTCTTGCAAGGCGGATAGCAAGGCGGCGTTCTCGGCCGGGGCGCCCACCGAGATGCGCAGGCAGTCGGCCAGCAGCGGGTGGGCATTGGAGAAGTTGCGAATCAATATTTTGCGCGTTTTCAGGGCGAGATGCACGGCGTTGCCATCCAGCTTGCCGGAAAAGCGGGCGAGTATGAAGTTGGCGGCGGAAGGGAATACCCTGACGCCGGGCAATTGCGCCAGCGCCGCGGCCAGCGGTTCTCGGTCGGCGCGCAGGCGGGCGGCCTGCTCGTCCAGCACGTTCTTGTGGCGCAGCACGGCGAGTAGCGTTGCCTGCGTCAGGACGTTCAGGTTGTAGGGCGGGCGCACCTTGTTCAGCTCGGCGATCCACGCGGGGGCGCCGGCCAGGTAGCCGAAGCGCAGGCCTGCCAGGCCGATCTTGGACACGGTGCGCATGACCACCACGTTGGGCGCATCCAGCACGCGCGGCATCCAGGTGTAGTCCGCAAAGGGCTGGTACGCCTCGTCGATGACGACGAGCCCCGGCGCGGCCTGGATGATGGCGTCCACGTCTTCGGCAGACCACAGGCCGCCGGTGGGGTTGTTGGGCGTGGCCAGGAACACGAGCTTGGGCTGGTGTTCCCGGATGGCGGCCAGCATGGCCGGCAGATCCAGGGTCAGATCATCCGACAGTGGCACGCCGACGAATCGCGCGTGATCAAAGCGCGCCGCCATGTCGAAATACACAAACGACGGCCAGGGCGAGAGCACCGTGTCGCCGGGGTTGCAGCACGCCTGCACCATCAGGTGAATGAGTTCGTCCGAGCCGTTGCCGAACAGCGCGTGCGCGCCATCGGGTACGCCGAAGGCCGCTTTGACGGCGGCCTCCAGCGCGGACAGGTCGGCGGACGGATAGCGGTTCAGCGGCGTGTCGCGGACGGCGCGGGCGATTTCGTCGCGCACGGCCTCGGGCAGCTCGTAGGGACACTCCATGGCGTCCAGCTTGATGCAGCCTTCGGCATGGGCGACGGGATACGCCGCCAGACCGCGGATATCCGCCCGGACGGTACCGGCGATGCGGCCGGCGACGGCAGCCGCCGGCGCCGCGCTCATTGGACCGCCTTCGTGCT
>DALZRX010000635.1:0-2369 GCA_032015805.1 Achromobacter sp. | reverse complement strand
AGCCCGCCGCGCGCGCGCAGGCCCCGCAAGGCCCCACCCAGGTGGTGCAGACGCGTGCGCGCCACATCCTGATCAAGACGTCGACCGTCATGAGCGATGATCTCGCCCGCCAACGCCTGGAGCAGGTTCGCCAGCGCCTGGTGAGCGGCGGCGCCAAGTTCGAGGAAATGGCGCGCCAGTATTCGCAGGACGCCACCGCGCCGCAAGGCGGCGAACTGGGATGGCTGAACCCGGGTGAAACCGTGCCGCCCTTCGAGGCTGCGATGAACACGCTGCAACCTGGTGAAATCAGCCAGCCGGTGCAGACGCCGTTCGGTTGGCACCTGATCCAGGTGGAAGAACGCCGCGACCACGACGCGACCGACGATCTGGCGCGCATGCGCGCACGCCAGACGTTGTTCGAACGGCGCGCCCAGCCGGCCTTCGAAGACTGGCTCGAGCAACTGCGTGCACAGGCGTATGTCGACAATCGCCTCGAAAAGCAGCAGAAGATTCAGCAGAACAACCGCTAAACGCATTACGGGCTTTTCATGTCTCAGCACCAGGCGCGCAAGCGCTTTGGCCAGAACTTCCTGACCGACGACAGCGTTGTCGAGTCCATCGTCCGGGCGGTTGCGCCCGCCCGCGACGATGCCGTCGTCGAGATCGGTCCTGGCCTGTCCGCGCTGACCAGGCCGCTTCTCGAGCGCCTGGATCATCTCACCGCGGTCGAGATCGACCGCGATCTGGCCGCCCGCCTGCGCAAGCAGTTCGAGGAATCGCGCCTGACGGTCGTTGAGGCCGATGCGCTGACGGTGGATTTCTCGCAGTTCGGTGGCGCGCTGCGCGTCGTGGGCAACCTGCCCTACAACATCTCCAGTCCGTTGCTGTTCCACCTGATGACGTGGGCCGATCACATCCGCGACCAGCATTTCATGCTGCAGCGCGAGGTAATCGACCGCATGGTGGCCAAGCCCGGTTCCGGCGACTTCAGCCGGCTGTCGGTGATGCTGCAGTCGCGCTATCGCATGCACAAGCTGTTCGACGTGCCGCCTGAGGCCTTCGATCCGCCGCCCAAGGTGGTGTCGGCCATCGTGCGCATGGTGCCCTTGCCCGCGGACCGCTTGCGGCCCGTCAGCGAGCGGGCCTTCGAGACGGTGGTGGCGCGCGCTTTTTCGCAGCGCCGCAAGATGCTGCGCCGGGTGCTGGCCGACTGGGCGCCGCAGGTGCCCTGGGAGGCGCTGGACATCGCGCCGACCGCGCGTGCCGAGGACATATCGGTGGACCGCTATATCCGCCTGTCGGATGCGCTGGTCGAGGCTGGCGTGCTGCCGCGGGACTGACGCGTCCTCCTGGCTGGCAAAGCAAAAAGGCCCTTCGGGGCCTTTGTTTTTTTCGGGAGCGGCTGCGCAATGCAGTGCCGGCCGGCGCAGGCCCGGGGGCAGGGCGCCGGCGGGCGGATCACAGCATGCGTTTTTGCGCCGCCATCCACAGCAGCATCACGTCCCGTGCGCGATCTGTGAGCAGGCGTTCGGCGTCCGCCAGCGCCTGCTGCAACGTGATGGGACCGGGGGCCAGGCTGAAGGCGGCGCTGATGCCGCAGGTGTGCAGGGCTTCGTAGCCTTCGCCCAGCGAGCCGGCCAGCGCCACGACAGGCACGCCCGCACGCTGCGCGATCTTGGCGACGCCGGCAGGGGTCTTGCCGCGCAGGGTCTGTGCGTCCATCCGGCCTTCGCCGGTGAACACGAGCGTCGCGCCTTCCACCGCCTCGGCCAATTTGCCGAGCTCTGCCACGATCTCCACCCCGGGACGGAAATGCGCCGAGAGAAACGCCTTGGCGGCAAATCCCAGGCCGCCGGCGGCGCCGGCACCCGGAGCGTCACGGTGATCGGCGTTCAGGTGTTTCGCGCATATATCAGCGAAATTGCCCAGCATCCTGTCCAGCGTCTGCACCTGTTCCGGCGTCGCGCCCTTTTGCGGCCCGAACACGTGCGATGCGCCTTGCGGGCCGCATAAAGGGTTGTCGACGTCGGAGGCGATATCGACGCGGACCTGCGCCAGCCGCGGATCCAGGCCGCGCGTGTCGATGGAAGCCAGCTGCCCCAAGGCGCCCCCGCCCGGCGGCAGGCTGTTGCCGCCGGCATCCAGCAAGCGCACGCCCAGCGCCGTCAGCATGCCGGCGCCCGCGTCGTTGGTGGCCGAGCCGCCCAGTCCAAGGATGATGCGCGTGGCGCCCGCATCAAGCGCGGCCCGCATCAGTTCGCCCACGCCGTGGCTGCTGGCGCGCATCGGGTCGCGCTTGGACGGAGAGATCAGTTCAAGGCCCGCCGCCGCGGCCATTTCGATGACGGCCGTGCCGTCTTCGAGCAGGCCCCACACCGCGTCGACCT
>DALZRX010000634.1:0-2372 GCA_032015805.1 Achromobacter sp. | reverse complement strand
AGGGCGCTGGCATGACCCGCACCGACTGGAACGACTACGACTGGCAACTGATCCATGAAGGCCCGCAGGCGCCCTCGCTGCACATGGCGCTGGACGCGGTCATTACCGACGAGGTCGGGGCCGGCCAGCGGCCGCCGACGCTGCGCATCTGGGAATGGTCCGCGCCCGCGGTTGTCATCGGCCGTTTCCAATCCCTGAAGAACGAAGTCGATCCGGACGGCGCAAAGCGCCACGGCATCGAGGTGGTGCGCCGCGTGAGCGGCGGCGGCGCGATGTTCATCGAGCCGGGCAATTCCATCACCTATTCGCTCAGCGCGCCGCAGGCGCTGGTCCACGGCATGAGCTTCCAGGAGTCGTACGCCTTCCTGGACGCCTGGGTGCTGACCGCGCTGCAAGGCCTGGGCATCAAGGCCTGGTACCAGCCGCTCAACGACATCGCCTCCGATATCGGCAAGATCGGCGGCGCGGCACAGGCCCGCCGCGCGGGCGCCGTCCTGCATCACGTCACCATGTCCTATGACATCGACGCCGACAAGATGGTCGAGGTCTTGCGCATCGGCCGCGAAAAGCTGTCCGACAAGGGCACCACCAGCGCCAAGAAGCGCGTCGATCCCCTGCGCACGCAGACGGGCCTGGCGCGCGAGGTCATCATCGACCGCATGGTGGAAACTTTTGCCGGCCTGCATCGTCTGACTCCGGGTCGCGTGGGCAGCGAGACGCTGGCGCGCGCACAGGCGCAGGCGGACGAAAAGTTCTCCAGCGCCGAGTGGACGGGTGTCGTGCCCTGACGGCGCCCCGGTTTTCAGGAGGTAATTGCATGCATCGCACATTCACGCCGCCAGGCGCGATACGCGGTCTGATTCTGGGCGCCGCCCTGCTGGCTCTCGCCGGCTGCGGCAGCACGCCGCCCTCGAACATCACGCTGGCGTCGTCCGACGCCCAGTCCTCGGCCACGCAGGAAAAGGTGGGCGACCTGTCCACCGAGCGCATCAAGTGGGCTTCCAGCAAGCCAGGCTGCGAGGGCGACTGCCCGCGCATCGAAATCGACAGCGTGGCGTTTCCCGGCATCCCGAAACTGACGGCGCTGGTGGATCACGTGCTTGCCTACATGACGGGCACCGACGCCAATCGCCGCGGCCCGTATGACACGCTCTCGGAATACACGCAGTACTTCTGGTCCACGGCGCGTCCGCGCGACGCGACCTATTTCAAGGCCGGCGTGAAGGACACCGTGGGCGACATCGTCTCCATCGAGTTGCACACGGAGCAGTACCTGACCGGGGCCGCGCACGGCATTCCGGCCACGCAGTACCTGAATTGGGAACGCAGCCGCGGCCGCGTGATGAGCCTGGACGAAGCGCTGATTCCAGGGCGCCGCGCCGAGTATGTCGCGGCCTTGCAGCGGGCGCACGCGAAATGGCTGACCGGCAATCCAGACGCCAAGCGCGACCCGGCCGCCTACAACAAGATGTGGCCGTTCCAGGAAAGCAACAACTTCGCCATCACTCGGGACGGCATCGTGGTCAAGTACGACGCCTACTCGATTGCGCCGTACTCGCACGGCGAGCCGGAACTGACGATTTCGTATCAGGACCTGCGCGGCATCCTCAAGCCGGAGCTGCTGCCCGCCTCGTAGGACGGAAATGACTGGCGCGGCCGCCCTGCCGCCACCCTCTCGGCAAGGCAAACGGGCAATCGCAGCGCCACAAAAAGGAATCGCTCCTTGCGGAGCGATTCCTTTTTTTGTCTCTCTCGGCCTCCTCGGCGATGCGCCCGCGGGGCGCATCGCCGATTCAGTCTTTACGGATACAGGCCGCGCACCTGGCGAGCCTGCAGGATGCGCGTGCAAGCCACGATGAACGCGGCGGTACGCAGCGTCACCTTGTGCTCACGCGACACCTGCGCCACGGAGGCGTAGGCTTCGCGCATCAGGCGTTCGAGGCGCTGGTTGATCTCTTCCTCGCTCCAGAAGAAGCTGGAGAAGTCCTGCACCCATTCAAAGTAGCTGACCGTCACACCGCCGGCGTTGGCCAGCACGTCGGGCACGACGTAGACGCCGTTCTCGGCAAGGATGTCGTCCGCTTCCGGGGTGGTCGGGCCGTTGGCGCCTTCCACGACGATCTTGGCGCGCACCTTGGCGGCGTTGTCGACTGTGATCTGGCTTTCGAGGGCCGCCGGGATCAGGAATTCGGTTTCCAGCGTCCAGAACTCGTTCTTGTCCAGCGCCTGGCCGCCCGAGAAGCCGCCCACGCCGCCGGTCTGCGACACATGCGACAGCAGCTTGTGCACGTCCAGGCCGGCCGGATTGTGCACGGTGCCGGTGTGGTCCTGCGCGGCGATGACCTTGGCGCCGGCTTCGTGGAACAGGCGGG
>DALZRX010000633.1:0-2373 GCA_032015805.1 Achromobacter sp. | reverse complement strand
GCGATGTCTAGGCTTTGCGCAGGCCGGCCCCCTGCATGGCAGGCTGGCTGGCGCCGTCCAGCTCGGCCGGCTGCCTGCCCCGGCCGATCAGCCACGCGCAGAAGGCCGAAACCACGCCCGCGAACATCACATAGATGCAGATCAGCCAGGGTTGGCCGCCGCCGGTCTTGAGCAGCGCGGTGGCGATGATGGGCGTGATGCCGGACGCGAAGATGCCCGAGAACTGGTAGACGAAGGAAATTCCGGTGTAGCGCACCTTGGCGTCGAACAGCTCGCAGAAGAGGGCGGCTTCGGGCCCGTACACGGCCGCATACAGGATCCCGAAGGGAATGATGATGGCCAGCCAGATCAGCATCACGTTGCCGCCGCTGTTGATCATCAGCCAGAAGCCCGGGAATGACGCCGCGGCCGTGATGAGCGACCCCCAAAAATAGACCCGCGTTCGGCCGATGCGGTCGGACAGCCGCCCGAAGAAGGGGATGAAGAAGCACATGACCAGCGCCGCCGCCATCACCCCGATCAGAGCCTCGGTCCGCGTGATCTGCACCGACTGCGTCAGGAACGAGATCGAGAATACGCCGAACACGTTGAAGAACACGCCGTCGATGTAGCGTGCGCCCATGCCTTTGACGACGTTGCCCGGATAGCGCCGCATCATGTCCATGAACGGGATGCGGCTTTCCGCATTCTGAGCCTTGACCGCCGTGAACTCCGGCGTCTCCTTGATGTTGAGCCGGATGTACATGCCGACGGCGACCATCGCCGCCGACGCCAGGAAGGCGACGCGCCAACCCCAGGCCATGAACTGCTCGTCGGTCAGCAGGACCGACAGCAGCGCCACGGTGCCCGAGGCCAGGCACAGTCCGATGGCCAGCCCGATCTGCGGCAGGGACGCGTAGAAGCCTTTCTTGCCGGGCGGCGCGTATTCATAGGCCATGAGCACCGCGCCACCCCATTCGCCGCCCAGTCCGATGCCCTGGAACACACGCAAGAGAAGCAGCAGGATCGGCGCCCAGATTCCGATCGTCGCGTATGTGGGCACCAGGCCGATCAGGAAGGTGGCGATGCCCATGATCATCAGCGTCATGACCAGCATGCTTTTTCTGCCGATGCGGTCGCCGAAGTGGCCGAAGATCAGCCCGCCCAGCGGGCGGGTGACGAAGCCGACGGCGAACGTCGTGTACGCCAGCATGGTCGAAACCAGCGGGTCGCCGGTCGGAAAATACAGCTTGTTGAATACGATGCCGGCGACGACGCCATACAGGAAAAAGTCGTACCACTCGATGGTGGCGCCGATTAGCGAGGCAGTGACGACTTTGCGCACCGCCGCTTCGTTTTGCTTGGCCATGTCCAGTCTCCTTTGGTGGGTCGGCCGGGCGGTCTGCGCTGCCGCGGCCGGGTCTGTCTGCGAAATGCGTTTCCTAGCCGGGGTCCGTCATCTCCATTCGGGCGGGCGTGCGCACGGTCTGCGCGCGCGCCTGCCGCACGTCCTGCAGGATGAAATCCGCCGCGCGCTCGGCCAGCATCACGACCGGCGCGTTGGTGTTGCCCGAGACCAGCGTGGGCATGATCGAGCAATCCACGACACGCAGCGCGGACACGCCGTGCACGCGCAGGCGCTCGTCCACCACGGCCAAGGGGTCGCTGCGCGGACCCATCTTTGCGGTGCCCGATGGGTGGAAAATCGTGGCGCCGTACTCTCGGCAGAAGTGCAGGATCTCGTCGTCCGAGTGCACGTCGGGGCCGGGCCGGAACTCGCGTTTCATCAGGCCGGCCAGCGGCTCGGTCGCGGCGACCTGGCGCGCATACCGGACGGCGGCAATCGCCATGCGGCGGTCCAGGTCGGTCGACAGGTAGTTCGGCTGCATGGACGGCGCCTCGAACGGGTCCGTGCTGCGCAGGCGCACGCGGCCGCGCGAGCTCGGCCGTAGCTGGCATACCGAGTACGTGCAGCCGGAGAACGGATGCACCTTGCCCCCCGCCATGTCGGCGGACAGGGTCGCGAAATGGAACTGGGTGTCGGGCGTGCGGCTGGCCGGATCGACCCGGCAGAACAGGCCGCCCTGGTTGATGCCCACGGCCAGCGGACCGCTGCGCAGCAGCAGCCACTGCAGCCCCATCCGCACGCGGCCGGTGAGGCTGCGCAACTGATCGTTGGTGGTGATGGGGCGGGTGGTCTCGTAGATCAGGCGGATCTGCAAATGGTCCTGCAGGTTCTCGCCCACGCCAGGCAGGTCACGCACGACGCCGATGCCGAACTCGCGCAGCAGACTGGCCGGGCCCACGCCGGAGAGCTGGAGAAGCTGCGGCGACTGCAGCGCGCCGGCGCACAGCACGACCTCACGGCGGGCGCGCAAAGTGTGCACCTGGCCG
>DALZRX010000632.1:0-2382 GCA_032015805.1 Achromobacter sp. | reverse complement strand
CGTAATGGGTGTGTATGTCCCCCCTCCCCGGCGTGACCAGGGCGCCCGCCGCGTCGATCTCGCGCCGCCCCGGCCCTGCCTTGCCGCCGGCCTGCACGACCCGCCCGCCCTCGATGGCGAGGTCGCCCGCATAGGCGCTTGCGCCCGAACCGTCCACGATCGTGCCGCCGCGTATCACCACATCATGCATCGCTGTCTCCTGGGGCCGGTCGGCCCGTCTGCCTTATTCCAACACCAGTCCGATCCGGCGGATCACGTCGCCCCAGCGGGCGCTGTCGCGCTGCACGATGGTCGCGAACTCCTTGGGGCCGGCGCCGCTGACCTCGTTGCCTTGCGAAAGAATGGTCTGGGTGATCTCGGGTGATTCGAGTGCCGCGCGAAACACCTGCGCCACGCGGTCTGCCAGCGCGGGCGGCATGTCGCCGGGACCGAAGATGCCTTGCCAGCCCACGATGTTCAGCCCCTCGATGCCCTGCTCTTCCAGCGTGGGCAGCTCGGGCAGGACGCTCAGCCGCCGGTCTGTCGCGGGGCCCAGCAACTTGACCTTGCCGGCGCGCGCGTTCTCGACCGCTGTCGCGGTGCCGTCGAAGTACACCTGCACGTCGCCCGCGAGCAGCGCGCGGCTGGCGTCGGCCGTGCCCTTGTAAGGCACGTGAACGATGTCGGTGCCCGTCTTCATCTTGAGGATCTCGCCGTTCAAGTGCGACGTTGACCCCGCGCTGTACGACGCGTAGTTGAGCTTGCCGGGGTTGGCTTTCGCGTAGGCGATCAGTTCGGCCGTGGTCGAGAACGGCGCGTTCTTGTTGGCGACCAGCACGGTGGCCGATCTGACCGCCTGCAGGACCGGCGTGAAATCCTTCACCGGATCGTAGGGCAGCTTCTTGTAGAGATGCGGATTCTGCGTGTGCGTGACGACGATGGTGTACAGCAGCGTGTAGCCGTCGGGCTTGGCGCGCGCCACGTCCTGCGCGCCGATCATGGTGCCTGCGCCGGGCTTGTTGTCGATGATGACGGAAGCCCCTGTCTGCTGGGACACCTTGGCCGCCAGCATGCGGGCCAGCGAGTCTGACCCCGAGCCGGCCGGGAACGGCACCACCATGCGTATCGGCTTGCCCGCGGCGGGCCAAGTGTCGGTTTGCGGGGACGGGGCCGCGACGGCTGCGGTACAGGCCAGCATGCTCAGCGCGGCGGCCGCGCCCCAGCCCGCCAGATGGAATATCGGCTTGCGGTTCATGTTGTCTCCTCCTGCGAGGTTGGCGTGTCGCGGGGTCGCGCAGCGCTCTGTGTCGTGGTGTTTTCCCGGGGGTCGTCGCGTTTCGCCCGCCCCCGTGGTCAAGCTGTTTTAGTCTTGCAATTGACCCGAATCAAATGCATATTTGGCGCAATCGCGATGAGAAAAATACATGGGCCTGACGATACGTTCGCTCCAGCACTTTTCCGTCCTTGCCGAAGAGCGCCACTTCTCGCGAGCCGCGCAGCGGCTGCATCTGACGCAGTCGGCACTGACGCGCAGCATCCAGGCGCTGGAGGAGACGTTGGGCCTGGTGCTGGTGGATCGCGCGTCCATTGGCGTGACGCCAACGCAGGCGGGAAAAATGGTTCTCGATCGTTCGCGCCGCATCCTGGGCGATGTCCTCGCCCTTCGGCGCGAAGCCGAATTGATGAGAGGCCACGACACCGGGCGCGTCAGTTTCGGGGTGGGCGCGTTTCCCGCTGCGGGATTCCTGTCCCCGCTGCTGGTGCGTCTGGCTCGCGAACATCCCGGCCTGAGCGTGCATGTCGAGATCGAAAGCTGGCAGCGCCTTCTGGAAAAACTCTTGCAGGACAAGCTGGACTTCGCCGTGGCCGTCACGCACAGCCTGCCGCCGCCGGCGGACTTCACCGTGCGCGCGCTGCCTCCGCAACATGGCGGCCTCTTTGTCCGCGCCGGGCATCCGCTGCAGGCGGTTGGCAAACCCAAGTTGCGCGCCGCGCTGGCGCAATACCGTCTGGCCGCCACCGACTTGCCCCAGCGCGCGCGCGAGTACCTGGCCAAGCTTTACCAGGTGAGCGGCGTGGACGAATTGCCCATCGCCTTTGAATGCGACAGCGTCAGCACGCTGCGCGATGTGGCGGTGGGTAGCGATGTGGTGCTGTTCTGCACGCGCGAAGCGATCGCCGCCGAACTGGAGCACGGCGCGCTATTCGCCTTGCCCCTGCCCTATCCGGCATCGGGTCCGCTGACCTATAGCGTCATCCACCGCGCCCGGCGCAGCCTGTCTCCCACGGCCGAACGCATCATCTCGCTGGTGCAGGCCTATCTGGCCGGCGAAGCGCCCCAAGGAGCGGCGCCCGAAGGAGCCGCGCCCTCTCGGGCGCGGCGGCGCTCTTCTGCCGCGCGAG
>DALZRX010000631.1:0-2384 GCA_032015805.1 Achromobacter sp. | reverse complement strand
CAACGCGTCCGGCCGGGCCGGCTCGCAACGCGGCGCCCGCCGCGCCCCCGCCGCATCCCGTGCTGGACGCGTTGGGATTCGACCCGCTGCATCTGGATGCCATCCAGGCACGCTGCGGCCTGGAAACGGCCGCCCTGCAGACGCAACTGGTCGAACTGGAATTGCAGGGCCATATCGCCCGGCTGGACGATGGCCGCTACCAGCGTTTGCACTAGCACTGCAACGGGGTCGGATGCGATGGCGCTAATATGTTCGGCAGCGCCGCAGTCTTGTAGCGCCGGTCACCCAATACCGATACAGGAAGAGACATGGCATTGCCCTCCCGCGTGAAGATTGTCGAGGTATCGCCCCGCGACGGTCTGCAGAACGAAAAGGAATTCGTCCCCACCGACATCAAGGTGGAACTGGTCAACCGCCTGACCGCCGCAGGCTTCCCCAATGTGGAAGCCGCGTCGTTCGTGTCGCCCAAATGGGTGCCGCAGATGGCCGATGGCGCCGACGTGATGGCGCGCATCGAGCGCCGGCCGGGCACCATCTACTCGGTGCTGACGCCGAACATGAAGGGCTTCGAAGGCGCGGTGGCCGCCCGCGCGGATGAAATCGTGATCTTCGGCGCCGCCAGCGAGGCCTTTTCCCAAAAGAACATCAACTGCTCCATCGCCGAATCGATCGCGCGCTTCGAACCCGTCGTGCAAGCTGCGCGCGAGGCCGGCATCCGCGTGCGCGGCAGCATCAGTTGCGCGCTGGGCTGTCCCTATCAGGGCGAGGTCCCCGTCGAAGCCGTGGTGGACGTGGCGCGGCGCTATCTGGCGATGCAGGTCGACGAGATCGACGTGGCCGACACCATTGGCGTGGGCAATCCCAAACGCGTGCGCGAAGTAATGTCCGCCGTGACCCGCGTCGTGGATCCGGCGCGCGTGTCCGGCCACTTTCACGACACCTACGGCCAGGCGCTCGCGAACATCCTCGCCGCGTTGGAAACGGACATCTCCATTTTCCACACCTCGGTGGCCGGCCTGGGCGGCTGCCCCTACGCGAAGGGCGCCACCGGCAACGTCGCCACCGAAGACGTGCTGTACATGCTGCGCGGTCTGGACATCGACACGGGTGTGGACTTCGACGCCGTGGTCGACATCGGGCAATGGATGTCCGGGCACCTGAACCGCAAGGGCTCCAGCCGCGCCGGCAACGCGATTGCCGCCAAGCGCGCGGCATGATGCCCGCCGCATGACTCGCGTCGCATGACCACACCGAATGCCACCCCCGCGCCCGAAGACCATGCGGCGCTGCTCCGCGCCATCGGCCCGCTGCCCCTGGCGGGCCAGGCCTGGCCGGACTGGGTGCGCATTCTGACCTGGGTGCTCCTCGCCGTCCTGGGCGTGCAGGTCGTCACCACCGCGATCCGCGCGCCCTCCCAGCCTTTCGACACCTTGCTGGCCGTGGCCGTCGTGCTGTGCTTTCTGGCGCTGCTGATCGTTTCCTGGCACATGCAGACCTCCATCACCACGATCGACGATAACGGCATACACCAGACCTGGTTCACGCGGCGCGAAGTGGCTTGGGAAGACGTGCGCTTCGCCCGCTTCGTGCCCATGGTGTTTTCAAAGCGGCTCGTCGTGTTCACGCACCGCGGCAAACCGGTGATCTTCCAGGGAGGCACGCGCGAGCTGCGCGCCGCGTTTGTGAAGATCGCGCAGGTTTATCGGCGCGGATAGGCAAAAAAAACGCCCCGAGTCCGGGGCGTTGGTCCTTGCAGGTCAATCCAGGATTCGCGGCGCGATCGCCGCAAGAATCACCGGATGGGCAACGCGTACATCAAGCCGCCCTGCGTCCACTGCGCATTCAGGCCGCGCTTGATCTTGAGCGGGCTGCCCTCGCCCACATTGCGCTCGAAGCTTTCGCCGTAGTTGCCGACCTGCTTGACGATGTTGTAGGCCCATTTTTCGTCCAGCCCCAGGTTGGCGCCGCTGCCGGGCGTGACGCCCAGGATGCGCTTGATGTTGGGGTTGTTGCCTTTGGCCTGCTCGTCGACATTCTTGGAGGTCACGCCGTATTCCTCGGCTTCGATCATGGCCGAGAGCGACCAGCGCACGATGTTCAGCCACGCGTCGTCGCCCTGGCGCACAAACGGGCCCAGCGGCTCTTTGGAGATGATTTCAGGCAGCACGACGTAATCGTCGGGATGCTGCAGCTTGGAGATGCGAATGGACGCGAGGCCCGAGGCGTCGGTCGAGAACACGTCGCAGCGGCCGGAGGCGAACGCGTTGACGACTTCGTTGAAAGTCTCGATGACGACCGGCTTGTATGTCACGTTGTTGGCGCGCGCCCAATCGGCCAGCGTGTTCTCGTTGGAGGTGCCGGTCTGCAGGCAGATCGTGGCGCCG
>DALZRX010000630.1:1126-2402 GCA_032015805.1 Achromobacter sp. | reverse complement strand
CTTGATGCGGCGCAGGCGTTCGCGGTTTTCTTCCTGGTTCAGCATGGCCAGCTCCGTCGACAGCAGGTCGATGGCGAGCATCATCGCGTAACGGGAGGCGGAGGGCTTGTAGATGAAGTCGGTCTCGTCGGTTCGGATGGGCAGCACGACGTCGGCCAGTTTCGCCAGTTCCGACGACGCGTCGGTGATGGCGACGAGGCGGGCGCGATACTGCTTCACGATGCGCGCGGCGCCGACGATCTCGGGCGTGAGGCCCGATGCCGACAGCACCAGCACGGCGTCGCGTTCGTCCAGGGTGGCCGCCACCATGCGCAGCAGCACGGCGTCGCTGTAAACGGCGATGGGATAACCCAGCCGCACCAGGCGCGACTGGACTTCCTGCGCCAGCACCGCCGAGGCGCCGCCCATGCCGAAGACGTAGATCATGCGCGCGCCGTCGACGATGGACGCGGCCGCCTCGAACAGTTGTTCAGTAAACGCAGGCAGGTGCGCCCGCAGCGTGCTTTCGATGTCCGCGTAGATGCGCGCGTAGAACGTGCTTTCCTCGGCCGGAGCAGTGGGATCCAGGAACCGGCTGCCCACGGTGCTGGCTTGCGCCAGCTTCATTTTCAGGTCGCGCGTGTCGTCGCACCCGACCGTGCGCGCAAAGCGCGAAATGGTGGCGATGCTGACGCCGGCCTTGGCGGCAAGCTGGTCCACGGTGGCGCTGGCGCTCCAGATGATGTCGTCGAGGATCGCGTCGGCGACCTTGCGTTCCGTCACGCTCAATGCGTCCCGCCGACTGCGTATCTGGAAGACGATGTCGCGGATGATGTTCATGTGTGATTCCTGGATCAATTCGGGGCGGACTCAAGCCGCGAGCGCGGGATCGTCGAGGCGGATGCAGGACACGTAGTGGTCCGTGCTCACGCCGACGGCCGGCGGCACCGCCGCCGCACAGGCGTCGATGGCATAGGGGCAGCGCGTGCGGAACACGCAGCCGGAGGGCGGATTCACCGGGCTCGGGATGTCGCCCTTCAGGAGGATACGCGAACGCGGGGCGCGGGGATCCGGCACGGGCGCGGCCGAAAGCAGTGCGCGGGTGTAGGGGTGGCGGGGGCGGGCATAGACCTCGCTGGTGGGCCCGCGCTCCATCACGCGGCCCAGATACATCACCACGACGTCGTCGCACAGGTAGTCGACCACGGCCAAATCGTGGGCAACGAACAGCATGGTCAGGCCGAGGTCGCGCTGCAGGTCCTGCAGCAGGTTCAGCACCTGCGCCTGCACCGACACG
>DALZRX010000630.1:0-1116 GCA_032015805.1 Achromobacter sp. | reverse complement strand
GACACCGGCTCGTCGGCCACGATGAATTCGGGTTCCACCCCCAGCGCGCGCGCAATGCCGATGCGCTGGCGCTGGCCGCCGGAGAACTCGTGCGGATAGCGGCGGCTATGGTCCGCGTTCAGGCCGACGCGTTCAAGCAGTTCGCCGATCCGTTCGGTGCGGCGGTTCTGCGCCAGCTTGTGCGTGTCCAGCGCCTCGCCCAGAATCTCGGCCACCGTCATGCGCGGATTGAGACTGGCGTACGGGTCCTGAAACACGATCTGCATGCGGCGCCGCCACGGCAGCATCTGCCTTTCAGTCAGCGTGGTGATGTCCTGCCCGTCGAACACGATGCGGCCGGCCGTGGGCGCGAACAGGCGCAGCAGCGCGCGGCCCGTCGTGGTCTTGCCGGAACCGGATTCGCCCACCAGGCCGACGATGGTGTTGCGCGGCACGTCGAAGCTCACGCCGTCCACGGCGCGCACGACCGGCGCGTTGCGCGCCTGCGAAGTGGGGAAGTGGACCTTCAGGTCGTCGATGCGCACCAGCGGAGCGGCGGCGCGCGGAGTCGGATTGCTCGTCATATCGGGGTCACCTTGATGCAGCGCGCGCGGTGTTCGGTCTGCACCGTCACCAGGTCGGGGACGCCGGCGCGGCAATCGTCCGCAGCCAGCGGGCACCGGGGCGCGAAGGTGCAGCCGGGCGGCAGCGACAGCACGCTGGGCACGTTGCCCGGAATGGCGCGCAGGCGCTCGCCGGAAGCCAGCAGCGCGGCGGTCGGCAGGCAGGACAGCAGGCCGCGCGTATAGGGATGGGTAGGTTTCTCGAACAGGTCGTACACGCCGGCGTCCTCCACCACGCGCCCGGCGTACATGACGGCCACGCGATGCGCGATCTCGGCCACCACGCCCAGGTTGTGCGTGATGAAGAGGATGCTCATGTTCATCTCGGCCTGCAGGCGGCGCAAGAGGTCCAGGATCTGCGCCTGCACCGTCACGTCCAGCGCCGTGGTGGGCTCGTCGGCGATCAGCACGGCCGGATTGCAGGCCAGGGCCAGCGCGATCATCACCCGCTGGCGCATGCCGCCCGACATCTGGTGCGGGTACTCATTGACCCGCCGGTCGGCGGCTGGAATCT
>DALZRX010000629.1:0-2410 GCA_032015805.1 Achromobacter sp. | reverse complement strand
TGGTGGGCGGCCACTGCATCGGCGTGGACCCGTACTACCTGACGCACAAGGCGCAATCCATCGGCTACCACCCCGAAATTATCCTGGCGGGTCGCCGCCTGAATGACTCGATGGGCAGCTACGTGGTGTCGCAACTGGTCAAGTGCATGACCAAGCGCCGCATCCACGTGCAAGGCGCCCGCGTGCTGGTGATGGGGCTGGCCTTCAAGGAAAACTGCCCCGACCTGCGCAACACGCGCATTGTGGACATCGTCCGTGAACTGGGCGACTACAACGTCGACGTGGACATCTACGATCCGTGGGTGGACGCCGACGAAGCCATGCACGAGTACGGCCTGACCCCGGTGTCCAAGCCCGAGGAAGGCAAGTACGACGCCGTGATCCTGGCTGTGGCGCACGACGAGTTCAAGGAAATGGGCGCGGCGGGCATCCGCAAGCTCGGCAAGTCGCAACATATCCTGTACGACCTGAAGTACGTGCTGTCGCCCGCTGAATCCGACCTGCGCCTGTAAAGGATTTCGCCATGACCACACGATTCGAGACTGTCAAACAGGAACTGGCCGCCACGCCGCGCAAGTGGCTTGTGACCGGCTGCGCCGGCTTCATCGGTTCGAACCTGCTCGAGACCCTGCTCAAGCTGGGCCAAAGCGTGACCGGCCTGGACAACTTCGCCACCGGTCACCAGCGCAACCTGGATGAAGTCCAGGCGTCTGTCAGCCCGGAACAATGGGCGCGCTTCACCTTCATCGAAGGCGATATCCGCGATCTGGACGCATGCCGCCGCGCGGCCGAAGGCGTGGACTTCGTGCTGCACCAGGCGGCCCTGGGTTCGGTGCCGCGGTCGCTCAACGACCCCATCACCACCAATGACGTCAACATCGGCGGCTTCCTGAACATGCTGGTGGCCGCGCGCGACGCCAAGGTGAAGTCGTTCGTCTATGCGGCGTCCAGCTCCACCTACGGCGACCACCCGGCGCTGCCCAAGGTCGAGGAAAACATCGGCAACCCGCTGTCGCCGTACGCGGTCACCAAGTACGTCAACGAACTCTATGCCGACGTCTTCGCGCGGTCGTACGGGTTCGAGACGGTGGGCCTGCGGTACTTCAACGTGTTCGGCAAGCGCCAGGACCCGGACGGCGCCTACGCCGCCGTGATCCCCAAGTGGACCGCCTCGATGATCCAGGGCAAGGACGTCACCATCAATGGCGACGGCGAGACCAGCCGCGACTTCTGCTTTGTGGAAAACGCGGTGCAGGCCAACATTCTGGGCGCGATGGCCGCGCCGGAGGCCCGCAACCAGGTCTACAACGTGGCCGTCAGCGGCCGCAGCACCCTGAACCAGTTGTTCAGCTTCCTGGTGCAGGCCCTGGGCAACGAGGGTGTGGACTACGGCAAGCAGCCGGTCTACGGTGAATTCCGCGCGGGCGACGTGCGTCACTCGCAGGCCGACATCGGCAAGGCCAGCCGTCTGCTGGGCTATGCGCCCACGCATACGGTGCTGCAAGGCCTGGAAGTCGCCATGCCCTGGTACACGCAATTCCTGCGTTGAAAGTACTCATCCGAAAACTCGGCAATATCCACCCGGACCATCAGCGCATCTTCAAAGGCGCGTTCCGGGTGGCGGTGTTTCTGCTGCTGGGCAAGGCCGCCGGCGCCATCAAGGAGATGGCGGTGGCGTACCGCTACGGCGTCAGCGACGCCGTGGACGCCTACCAGTTCACGATGACCATGGGCACCTGGCTGCCGGTCACGATCGTGGGCGTGCTGTCTGTGGTGCTGATCCCGGTGCTGGTGCGGCTCGCGCGCACCGGCGGCGCCGAGAAAGAACTTTTCATCCGCGAACTTCAAGGTTGGGTTGCCGCGGCCGGCATCGCGCTGGCGCTGCTGACGTGGTTTGCCTGGCCGCACGTCGTGGACCATCTTGGGCAGGGCCTGTCGGCGCAAGTGCGCGCCATGACGGGGGACCTGCTTCTCGCCTTTGCGCCCGTGGCGGCGTTGCTGCTGGTCGCCGGCATCAGCGCCGCGCGGCTGCGCGCGCAGGAACGGCACGTCAACACGCTGCTGGACAGCGTGCCCGCCGTGGCGACGCTGGCCTGGGTCATGCTTGCCGCCAGTGCCGACGGCGTCGGACCGCTGTTGTGGGGCACGCTTGTCGGATACGCCATCCAGACGGTCTGGCTGGCCTGGCTGGCCGCGCGCGCTGACGGCGGTTTCTGGGGCGCGCCCAAACTGTCGCTGAAATCTCCGCACTGGCCCGAATTGATGAGCGCGGCGGGCGTCATGCTGATTGGCCAGGTCGCCATGAGCTTCGTCGGCCCGCTGGACCAATACGCGGCTGCCAACCTGGGCGCCAACGCCAATGCCACGCTCGGCTACGCCAGCCGGCTGCTGTCCCTGCTGCTGGGCATCG
>DALZRX010000628.1:0-2415 GCA_032015805.1 Achromobacter sp. | reverse complement strand
GGGGGCGGCCATCCGGGGGCCGGCTCGCCGGATGCAGCGATCCGCGGCACGGGCCGCGAACCGCTGGACGTCCACAAGGGTCAGAAGTCGATCTGCGCCGACAGCAGGAACGTGCGCGGCGCGGCGACCGTGGCGTAAGAGCCGCTGGCCAGCCAGAAGTCCTTGTTGAACAGGTTCTCGATGTTGGCGCGGAACACCACGGCGCGGCCCAGGATCTCGGTGTTGTAGCGCGCACCGATGTCGTAGCGGGTCCACGAGGGCAGGCTGATCGTGTTGGCCGCGTTGAAGTACATCGACGACGTGTGAATCACGCGGGCGTTCAGGCTCAGGCCACGCACCCACGGCGTGTCCCAGTCCACGCCCACGTTGAAGGTGTTCTTCGGCACGCCGTTGGCCTCGTTGCCGTCGTTCACGCCGCCGGCGGTGCGCTTGAGCGTGGCGTCGTAGAACGTGGCGCTGGCCATCATGCGCAGGCCAGGCATGGCTTCGCCGAACGCCGACAATTCCAGGCCGCGGTTGCGCTGTTCGCCGTCGAAGCTGTAGATCCGCGTGTCGGGATCGGTCATCGAGTTGGGCCGCGTGATCTGGAACACCGAGGCGCTGGTGATCACCTTGCCCCAGTCGACCTTGACGCCCGCCTCATATTGCTTGGACTTGTACGGGGCGAAGACCTGGCCGGCGTTGGCGGCCGTGGCGGGCGCGATGCCGCCGCGGGTCAGGCCCGACGTGAAGTTGCCGTACAGCGAGACGTTGGAAATGGGCTTGAAGACGATGCCGGCGACGGGCGAGATCGCGCTTTCGTCGTAGGAGTTCTGGCGCGCGCCGGTGGCGGTCGAATAGTTGTCCAGCGCCACGCGCTGGTTGCGCAAGCCGCCCGTGATCAACAGGGTGTCGTCGGCGAAGGACAGCGTGTCGGTCAGCGTGTAGCTGGTCAGCTCGGTCTTGGACGCCTTCTGCGGCGCGCCCCGGTCGGCGGTGACCGGCGGCAGCGGCGCGGGCCGGAAGATGCTGGACGGGACGCCGGGACCCGAGGACATGACATAGGCATTGCCGGACTCCTGGTCCAGGCGAGTGGCGGACAGGGTCAGGGTGTGGCCGACGCCCCAGGTGTCGAAGCGCGCGCGCAGGCCCACGTCGCCCGTCCAGGTGCGCGAGTACGAGTCGTAATAGGCGTTGGTCACCGTGAAGTTGCCCAGCGCGTCCGCGGGACCCGACGGGAAGGTCTGCTCGGCTGTGCCGTAGCGATAGCCGGTGGCGCCGTAGACCATCAGGTGGTCATTGATGTCGTACTCGAGGCGGGTGGCCACCGTCGAATCGTTCAGCGTGAGCTTGGTGCCCGGATAGAAATTGCGGTGGCCCGACGGCGGCGAGGGCAGGGACGTCACGTTCGACTGGAAGCCGATCTGGGGCCGGAAGTTGTCGATGTCTTCGTGCTGGGTGTAGGCGTCCAGCGACCAGCGCAGCCGCGTGCCGCGATAGTCCAGCGCCAGTGCGCCGACGCCTTGCTCCTGCTTGCCGTCATCGATGTTGGTGTCGCCGTTGTTGTAGACGCCGTTGACGCGGATGCCCCACTCGTTGTTTTCGCCAAAGCGCCGGCCCATGTCGAGCTGGCCGCCCAGCACCGACTTGCTCTGGTAGGTGGTGGTCAGGCGGGTCAGGGGTTCGTCGCCCGCGCGCTTGGTGACGATGTTGATGCCGCCGCCGATGCTGCCGCTGGGGCCGATGCCGTTCATCAGCGTGCCGGGCCCCTTCAGGACTTCGACCCGCTCCATCATGGCGGCAGGCATGCGGCTGGCGGAGGCGAGGCCGTACAGGCCGTTCAGGCCCACGTCGCCCGCGGCCACGGAAAAGCCGCGGATTTGGAATTCGTCGGAAAAGCCGCCGCTGGAGGTGGTCGTGCGCACCGAGGACTCGTTGATCACCACGTCGGCCAGCGTGCGGGCCTGCTGGTTCTCGATCATCTGGGCCGTGTAGTTGGTGGTGCTGAACGGCACGTCCATGACATCACCCGTGCCCAGCACGCCGAGGCCGCCGCCTCGGGCCACCTGGCCGCCCGCGAAGGGCTCCGGCAACGCGGGATCGGCAGCGGAGGCCGTGACCGTCACGGCGGGCAGTTGCGTCGTCGCGACGCCCGCGCCCGCGGGGCGGTCCAGTACATAGCTGCCGTTCGACTGCGGCAGCACCCGGATGCCGGTGCCGGCCAGCAGAGTGTCCAAGCCGCCGCGCACGCCGTAGCTGCCGCGCAGCCCGTTGCTTTGCAGGCCCGCGGTCACCTCGGGACGGAACGACAGCACGATGCCGGCTTCTCGTCCGAAGCGGCCCAGCGCGTCCTCGAGCGTGCCCGCGGGAATCTCGTAGCTGCGGGTGGCGGCGGCCTGCGCGTGCGCGGCGGTCGGGACGGCAAGCGGGGGCGCC
>DALZRX010000627.1:0-2425 GCA_032015805.1 Achromobacter sp. | reverse complement strand
TCGCCTGCTCGGCCGAGGGCGCCGCGCTCTGCTACCGCACCCTGTGCGCCGACGCCGCAGCGCGCATGGGACCGCACGCCCATCCCGAGATCTCGCTGCACACGCATTCGCTGGCGGATTACGTCGCCTGCCTGGACCGGCGCGACCTGACCGGCGTCGCCGCCCTGATGCTGTCATCCGGGAGCAAGCTGGCCCGCGCGGGCGCGGACTTCCTGATCTGCCCGGACAACACCATTCATCAGGCGCTTGACGACGTCGTTCCGGATTCGCCCCTGCCCTGGCTGCACATTGCGCGGGAAGTCGCCACGGAGGCCGCCTCGCGCGGTTACCAGCGCGTGGGCATCCTGGGCACGCACTGGCTGGTGGACAGCGAGGTCTACCCGGCCGCCTTCGGCGAACGCGGACTGGACTACGCCCGCCCATCGCCGGACGACCGCCTGCTGCTCGGACGCATCATCATGGACGAGCTGGTCTACGGCGTGTTCAAGCCCGACTCGGTGGCGCGGCTGCAAGGCATCGTCCAGCGCCTGCACGACGACGGCTGCGATGCGGTGGTGCTGGGCTGCACCGAACTGCCGCTGGTGCTGAACGACGGCAACTGCGTCCTGCCCACGCTCGATTCCACACGCATCCTCGCGCGGGCCGCGCTGGACCGGGCGCTGTCCGGCCGGGCGGCTTGACGCACTTCAGATCTGGTCCAGCCCGTACTGTCGCAAACGGGCCAGATCCAGCACCTTGATCTGGTGGTAGGCGAGCGCCAGGATGCCCCCGTCGGCCAGCGTTTGCAGCGCCTGGTTGACCCGCTGGCGCGACAGCCCCGTCAAATAGCCAAGCTCTTCCTGCGAGATCGCCAGGGTCAGGTCGGTGGACGGATACAACTGAGGATTGAACAACTGCGCCAGCGACTGCGCCACGCGCGCATCGGCATCCAGCAAACGGTGGTTCTGGATGGACGCGATGAACTCGCCCATGCGGTCATTCAACTGGCCGATGACAAAGTGCGAAAAAGGCAGGCTCGCTGCCAGCAACGCATGGAACGTGGCGGCCGGCACCATCATCACCAGCGACGGCTGGATCGCCACCACGTCGTACTTGCGCAGTTCGCGCTTGATGACGCTGCCCTCGCCGAACCATCCGCCCGGCGGCACGCCGGAAAACGTGCAGCTGCGGCCGGACTCGTTGTAGATCGCCAGTTTCAGCAACCCCGTGTTGACACCCAGCCAGTAGTCCGACGGCGCGTTGCGCCGCGCAATCCACGCGCCGTTGCCCACGTGTTCCGCGCGCGAGGTCGCCAGCACCAGATCCCGGTGCGGCGCATCCAGCGCGCCGAACCAGCGGCAGGCGCCAAACAGCGCCGGCAGTTCGTCGGAGGAAACTGTGTTTGAAACGTCGGACATGAGAAGAACCGTGTAAAACTTGGGGATTGCGCATCCGGCCAGCCGTCTGTCATGCAGGCGACAGACGCCATTTTCCGGCTGGCCATAAGCTAGGGCAAGCGACGGGGATCAAAGCCCCGCGGATTTGATAAGGGGCCATCCCGCCCCATTGGAGACAAGCATGACCGGCATGTTCGATCACGGCCTGGCGCGCCGCGAGGCCAATTACGAAACCCTGACCCCCGTGGATTTCATCGCCCGGGCGGCGCAAGTCTACGGCCACCGGCTGGCCATCGTCCACGGCAAGGTGCGCCGTACCTGGGCCCAGACCTATGAGCGCGCCCAGCGCCTGGCGGGCGCGCTGGCCAACGCAGGCATCCAGCGCGGCGACACGGTCGCCGTCATGCTGCCCAACATTCCCGCCATGGTCGAAGCGCACTTCGGCGTGCCCATGCTGGGCGCCGTCCTGAACACGCTGAATACCCGGCTGGACACGCCCAGCGTGCTGTTCATGCTGGGCCACGGCGAAGCCCGCGCGCTCATCATTGACACCGAGTACGCCGAGGTCGCGCAGCGCGCCCGCGCTGAATTCCCGCACCTGACGGTCATTTCGGTGCACGACCTGGAGAGCGCACCGGCTTCGCTGCCGGGCGCCACCGATTACGAGGATTTCCTGGCCGCGGCGCCAGCCGCCTACGACTGGAAGCCGCCCGCCGACGAATGGGACGCCATTGCGCTGAACTACACCTCCGGCACCACGGGCAATCCGAAGGGCGTGGTCTACCACTACCGCGGCGCCTATCTGAACGCGGTCAGCAACATCCTCGAATGGGACATGCCCAAGCACCCCGTCTACCTGTGGACGCTGCCGCTTTTTCACTGCAACGGCTGGTGCTTCGCCTGGACCGTCGCGGCGCGTGCGGGCGTCAACGTCTGCCTGCGCAAGTTCGATCCCAAGACCGTCTTCGACCTGATCCGCGATGAAGGCGTCACGCACTACTGCGGCGCGCCCATCGTGCAAAGCGCGCTGGCCAACGCGCCGGCCGAGC
>DALZRX010000626.1:0-2426 GCA_032015805.1 Achromobacter sp. | reverse complement strand
CGCGGTCATCGCCCGCCGCGGGGGCAAGCGCGTCATCGCCACCGACACGGATCCCCGCGCCATCGCCTGCGCGCGTGAAAACCTGGAGCGGCTGGGCCTGTCCGCACAGGTCGAGGTCGAAGAGACGGACCTGTTCCCCGAAGGCCGCGTGTCGCTGATCGTCTGCAACCCGCCGTGGCTGCCCGCCCGGCCGAGTTCGCCGCTGGAACATGCGGTGTATGACCCGGACAGCCGCATGCTGCGCGGCTTCCTGAACGGGTTGAAGGACCATCTGACGCCGAATGGCGAAGGATGGCTGATCCTGTCTGATCTGGCCGAACACCTGGGCCTGCGCTCGCGGGCGCAGTTGCTGGAAATGATCGAGGCCGCCGGGCTGCGCGTGATCGAGAAGCTGGACACGCGGCCGCTGCATGGAAAAGCGAAGGATGCGGACGATCCGCTCTTCGCGGCCCGATCCAAAGAGGTGACGTCGTTGTGGAAATTGGGCGCGGCCTGAGCCCGGCACGATTCGGGCGCTTGGCGGGCGCCCCATTGAAACGTTGAGAGGAAGCCGCCGCGGCAGCGGCTTCAAGCCGGGTCAGGCCGCATCGGTGCGAAAGGGGTAGCCACACGCTGCTGATTGGCTACAATTAGCAATCATTCCCATTAGCATCTGACCTGCAGACT
Organism: Achromobacter sp.; assembly: GCA_032015805.1. Taxonomy (GTDB): domain Bacteria; phylum Pseudomonadota; class Gammaproteobacteria; order Burkholderiales; family Burkholderiaceae_B; genus Achromobacter. The sequence continues at coordinate 1,760 of DALZRX010000626.1, read as the reverse complement.
TCCGTGCCGCCTGCCCCCTTTGCATCCTCCGCCGAATTCGTCAGCCTGTACCGCGAGCATCACGGCTGGCTCGTTCAGATGCTGCGCCGCCGGCTTGCCGGCAATGCCGACAACGCCGCCGATCTGGCGCACGACACTTTTGAACGGGTCATGCGCAGCGAATCGCGCGCCGCGTTTGCCGAGCCGCGCGGGTTCCTGACCACGGTCGCCAAGCGCCTCCTGATCGACCAGTCGCGGCGCCGGGCCATCGAGCAGGCTTATCTGGACACGTTGGCCGCCCGCAGCGTGGCGGTCGAGCCCGGTCCCGAGACGCACACGCTGGTGGTCGAGGCCTTGGACGCCGTGTGCCGCATGATGGAGCAACTGCCCGCGCGTGTGCGGCGCGTCTTCGTGCTGGCGCAGGTGGAAGGCCTGCCCTATGTGGACGTCGCACGCGAGGTGGGCGTATCCGTGGCGGCCGTGCAGCGCGACATGATCAAGGCGTGGGAGCATTGCTACGCGGTGCTGTACGCATGAGCGCCGCGCACACCGAACGGGTGCATCCCGACATCATCAGGCAGGCGGCGCAGTGGATGATGCGTACCGGGGACGCGCCCGATGCGGATACGCAAGCCGCCTGTACGCAATGGCGCCAGGCCGATGCGCGCCACGAACTCGCCTGGCAGCGCCTGCAAGACATCAGCCAGGATCTGAAGGCCGCCACCACCGGCAACGTGGCCGGTGCCGCCGCGGGACAGACCATCCTTCGCTACTGCGACCAGCGCTCGCGCCGCAGCGCTCTCAAGTGGATGGCGGGCGGCGTGGGACTGGGCGCGCTGGGCTGGATGGGCGCGCGTGAAGGGTTGTGGGACGGCAGCACGGTGTACCGGACAGCAACAGGCGAGCAGCGCGTCTTGCTCCTGCCGGACGGCACCGCGCTGACCATGAACACCGATTCCGCCGTGGCGATGCGTTACGACGCGCGGCAGCGCCGCATCGAGCTGCGCCACGGCGAGATCCTGATCGCCACGGCGCCCGACGACGCCGGCCGGCCCTTCGGCGTGAAGACGCCGAACGGTCTGCTGACCCCGCTGGGCACGCGCTTCGTCGTGCGGCAGATGGACGACAACCGGGGCGCCACCCGCCTTGCGGTGTTCGAAGGCGCCGTGCAGGTGGAACCGGACTCGCCCGTGCAGCCGGCCCGCGTGGTGCATGCCGGCGAGCAGGCCGAATTCGACCAACGCACGCTGTCGCCCGCCACGCCCGTGACCGAGAAGGCGCCTGCATGGACCGAAGCCATGCTGGTCGCGAATCGCATGCGGCTGGATCGGTTCGTGGCGGAACTGGGCCGCTACCGCGCCGGCATCGTGCGCTGCGATGCCGACGTGGCGCATCGCGAGGTGACTGGTGCATTCCGCATCGATGACACCAACAAGGCCCTGGAAGTGCTGGCCAGCGTGCTGGACCTGAGGCTGCGCTATCGCACGCGCTACTGGGTCAGCGTGGGCCGGGCATGATGGCGCCGGTCCCGGCCTGACGCGGCGCGTTCCGACTATTTTGTAACAGCGCCGCAGATTTCCATTTCTGGTTCGTTAGACGAAGAGAAGGCCTCGAGGCGCCCGAGGCCGCGCTTTTCAATCGACGAATCAGGAACCCCCAGTCATGGCCCGACGCCATTCCCTCTCTCCCCTCGCCTTGTCATCGTCACCGCGCATGCGCTTGCGCCTTGCCGTCCATCTTGCCCTGACGGGAGCCGCCGCGCTGGCCGCCCCGGCCGCCTC
>DALZRX010000625.1:0-2426 GCA_032015805.1 Achromobacter sp. | reverse complement strand
AGCTCAACATGACGGAGAAGACCGTCAAAACGCATGTGTCGGCCATCCTGGGCACGCTGGGCGTGCTGAACCGCACGCAGGCCACGCTGGTGGCGCGGCGCGGGGGCGTGTTCGGCAAGCCGGTCTAGGGTCTAGGCCGGCATCAGCCGGGACTCGGCGTGCGAGCGCCGGCCCGTGTCCCGGACGACCTTCCCCTCCGCGAGCACGATTTCGCGCTCCGCCGCGCCGATCGTGTCCGGCCGGTGCGCGACGATCACCCGGGTCATGTCCAGCTTGGCGATCGCGCCATGCCGTAAAGCGCCATGGCGCCCAGCGAGATCCCCGCGAGCGACGGGCTGTACAGGAACATCAGCACCAGCGTGATGAGCATCACCAGCCCGTCCAGCACCGCTTCCTGGAACGAGGTCGTCAGCGTGCGCTGGATCTCGTCGATGGCCCCGAAGCGCGACACCACATCGCCGAGGTGGCGCTTTTCAAACCAGGCGACCGGCAGGCGCAGCAGGTCCGGGCTGGTCGGCTCGAGGCGGACAGTAGCAGCGGCCCGGTGCGGGCACATCGGTCTTTGGTCGTAGGCGGCCCCGGGGGGCGTGGGCGGCGGTCTTCCGTTTTTCAGAGGCATCGCGTATAACGGCCGTACGATATGTGCGCCGCAACATAGTTCATATCGCAGTCACCCGATCGCAAGCTCACCCTCAGCCTCCCGCAAGGAGTACCGCCGTGGCCCGATCCAAAGCGTCAGCGACTGCACGCGATCCTCTGCTGATCGATCTTGCCCTGCAGGGCGGTGGCGCGCATGGGGCGTTCACCTGGGGCGTGCTCGATCGCCTCCTGGAAGAACCCTGGCTCGACATTGACGGCATCTCCGGCACGTCGGCTGGCGCCATGAATGCCGCCGTCCTGGTGCTGGGGCATGCGCGCGGCGGCGCGGAGGGTGCGCGCCGGGCGCTCGAGGATTTCTGGCGCCGCGTGTCGGATGCCGCCCGCTTCAGCCCGTTCCGCCGCAGTCCGCTCGATGTACTGATGGGTTCATGGTCGCTCGACAATTCACCCCTGTTCATCGCGTTCGACCTGGCGTCGCGCGTGTTTTCCCCATATGACCTCAGCGCCGGCGCCAATCCGCTGGCCGCCATCCTCAACGAGGCCATCGATTTCGAGGAACTGGCCCAAGCACCCATCCATCTGTTCATCACGGCGACGAACGCGCGCACGGGACGCGGCCGGGTGTTCAAGAATGCCGAGGTCAACGCGGACGTGCTGCTGGCCTCGGCCTGCCTGCCCACCCTGTTTCGCGCCGTGATGATCGACGGCGACCCCTATTGGGACGGCGGCTACAGCGGCAATCCCACCATCACACCGCTTGTGCGCGATTGCCAGTCGCACGACACGATCCTGGTGCAGATCAATCCGGTGGAGCGCGCCGGGCTGCCCAGCAGCGCCCGGGAGATCATGAACCGGCTGAATGAAGTCACGTTCAATGCATCGCTGCTCAAGGAATTGCGCATGATCGCGCTGCTGCGCCAGGTGGCCGATCCCGGCAATGGCGAAGGCAAGAAGTGGGCGGACATGCGCATCCACCGGGTGTCGTCCGACGTCATGGTGGAACTGGGGTATTCGTCCAAGCTCAACGCCGAATGGCCGTTTCTCTGCATGTTGCGCGACGAGGGCAGGAAGGCGGCTGAGCGCTTCCTGGCCGAGCACGGCGACGACCTGGGCAAACGGTCATCGCTGGACATCGACGAATTGCTGGGCGAGGTCTGACCATGGGACTTTTCGGCATTCTGCTGGCGCTGGTGCTGCTGATCGGGCTGGCCTACCGCGGGTGGAGCATCCTGTTGCTGGCGCCCGCGGCGGCCATGGTGACGGCCGCCGCGGCGGGGGAACCGCTGCTGGCCCACTGGACGCAGACCTTCATGGGGGGCGCGGCCGGATTCGTGGCCCAGTTCTTCCCCTTGTTCCTGCTTGGCGCGCTCTTCGGCAAGCTGATGGCAGACAGCGGGTCCGTGACGGCGATTGCCGACGCGATGACGCGCAAGCTGGGCGCGCGGCGCGCCATCCTGGCCGTGGTGCTGGCCGGCGCCATCGTGACCTATGGCGGGGTCAGCCTGTTCGTTGCGTTTTTCGTGCTCGCGCCCATGGCGCATGCCCTGTTCAGGTCGGCTGGCATCCCGGTGCGCCTGATGCCAGCAGCCATCCTCCTGGGCACGTCCACCTTCACGATGTCCGCGTTGCCGGGCACGCCGGCCGTGCAGAACGCGATTCCCATGCCGTTCTTCGCGACCACACCATTCGCCGCGCCGGGATTGGGCATCATCGCCAGCGCCATCATGCTGGGCTTCGGCCTGTGGTGGCTGAGCCGGGCGGAAGCCTCGGCCAGGCGCGCGGGCGAGGGCTACGTCGCGCCGGCGGGAATGGCCGCCGACGTCGCG
>DALZRX010000624.1:1828-2429 GCA_032015805.1 Achromobacter sp. | reverse complement strand
GCGTTGCGAGGACTCGCCCTTGCCCATCAGCATGTCGAACATGCGGGTGGTGTCATCGGGGGTCTGGTCGCCGTACCCCACCGGCAGGAGGCGGCGCGTGTCGGGGTTCATGGTGGTTTCCCAAAGCTGCTCGGGGTTCATTTCGCCCAGGCCCTTGAACCGGCTGACGGACCAGGCGCCTTCGCGCACGCCTTCCTTGCGCAGCTTGTCCTGCGCGGCCTCGAGTTCGCCTTCGTCAAGACAGTAGATCTTGCGGGCGGGACGCTTGCCCTGCGCGGGCACATCCAGCCGGAACAGCGGCGGCTTGGCGACGTAGACGTTGCCGGCCTCGACGAGCTTTGGGAAATGCCGGTAGAACAGCGTCAGCAGCAGCACCTGGATGTGCGAGCCGTCGACGTCTGCGTCCGACAGGATGCAGATGCGGCCGTAGCGCAGGCCGGACAGGTCGGGCGAGTCGTTGGGACCGTGCGGGTCGACGCCGATGGCCACGGAAATGTCGTGGATCTCGTTGTTGGCAAAGAGGCGGTCGCGGTCGACCTCCCAGGAGTTGAGCACCTTGCCGCGCAGCGGCAGGATGGCCTGGAATTCCTTGTCGCGGCCC
>DALZRX010000624.1:810-1818 GCA_032015805.1 Achromobacter sp. | reverse complement strand
CACGGCGTCGCGGCTGTTCAGGCGTTCCTTGATCTGGCCCTGGAATTGCGGGTCAAGCACCTTGGCCGACAGCACGAAGCTGGCGCGGGCAAACACGTCTTCGGGCAGCAGCTTCACGCCCTTGGGCAGCAGGCTGTGCAGTTCGGCAAACCCCTTCACCGCGCCGAATAGACCTTCGCGCAGTCCGGATTCGTGCGTGCCGCCGGCTGGTGTGGGAATGAGGTTGACGTAGGACTCGCGCACCGCGTTGCCGTCGTCGGTCCAGGCCACCACCCATTGGGCGCCCTCGCCTTCGGCGAAGTTTTCATGATCGGCGCCGGCGTACTGTTCGCCTTCGAAGAACGGCACCATCAGTTCGGCGCCGGCCAAGGCCTCGGCCAGATAGCCGCGCAGGCCATCCTGGTACTGCCAGGTCTTGGTGTCCCCGGTTTTCTCGTTGACGAGCGTGACCTTCACACCCGGCAGCAGCACGGCCTTGCTGCGCAGCAGGTGGGTGAGCTCACCCAGCGGGATGTTGGGGCTGTCGAAATACTTGGCGTCCGGCCAGACGCGCACGCGGGTGCCGGACTTCTTGCGGCCGCCCTGGTCGTAGGGAGCCAGGGGCTCGGCGACGTCGCCGCCCTTGAACACCAGGCGGCTCACGGCGTTGTCGCGCCAGACGATGACTTCCAGGCGCGTGGCGAGCGCGTTGGTGACGGAAACGCCGACGCCGTGCAGGCCGCCGGAGAAGGCGTAGGCGCCGCCGCCGGCCTTGTCGAACTTGCCGCCCGCGTGCAGGCGCGTGAACACGAGTTCGACGACGGGCGCGTTTTCTTCGGGGTGCAGGCCAACGGGAATGCCGCGTCCGTCGTCTTCGACGGACACGCTGCCATCGGCGTGCAGCGTGACCTGGATCTGTTTGCCGTAGCCGGCCAGGGCTTCGTCTGCGGCGTTGTCTATGACCTCCTGCACGACGTGCAGGGGGTTTTCGGTGCGGGTGTACATGCCCGGGCGCTGCCGCACGGGCTC
>DALZRX010000624.1:0-800 GCA_032015805.1 Achromobacter sp. | reverse complement strand
TGGAGTGGCCAAGTTATCCCCAACATCTGTGGAAAAAAACCGACATTTTACGGACAAGCCTAGATTCTGCGCGGCTCCGGGTGGGATGCGCACGACCTGACCAAGTCCGATTTCGGTAGGATGATGACAGTCACAACCGCCGTCCCGGGCTTTGACCGCCCGGATCGCGACAGCTGCGCCGCAACATCCTACACAAATCCAGCAAACCCTGTTGTTATTAACAGTGGTATGCCTGTTGTTATTGACAGTGGTATGCTTGAGTCCATTCCACAAACAAGAACAACTGCAAGGCGCGTTTTCACGCGCCTTTTGCTGCCGAACCGAGAATCACCATCATGAGCGACCAAATCAAGAACGTCAGTGACGCCAGCTTCGATGCCGATGTGTTGAAATCCGGCCAGCCGGTGCTGGTGGACTACTGGGCTGCCTGGTGTGGCCCCTGCAAGATGATCGCCCCCATCCTGGAAGAAGTCGCAGCCGAGTACGCCGGCCGCTTGACGATCGCCAAGCTGAACGTGGACGAAAACCAGGGCACGGCCACCAAGTACGGTATCCGCGGCATTCCGACCCTTATGCTCTTTAAAGACGGCCAAGCTGCCGCCACCAAAGTTGGCGCGCTGTCGAAGTCGCAACTCACCGCATTCCTGGACGGCGCGTTGTAAGCCGCGTGCTGTAAACGAAGGCGCCGCCGCAGAGGCGGCGCTCATTCAGTACCGCGCGAGCCCGTCCGTGGCGCGCCGCCAGAGCCCTCCTTTACTTTTCCCCCAACACTCACCGCGATGCACCTCAACGAACTGAAG
>DALZRX010000623.1:0-2448 GCA_032015805.1 Achromobacter sp. | reverse complement strand
CCTCAGGCCGCCAAACCCGCGGCGAAGGCCGGGGATTCGCAAGCAAAGGCGGCCGAGATGAAGGCGTCCGCTCCGGCCGCCAAGCCGCCCGCGAATGCCATGAAGGCGCCGGCGCCCGCCGCGCCGGCCCAATCCTGATCGACACAGGAGAAACGCTTTACAAAAGCCGGCGCAAGCCGGCTTTTTATTGGCGCGCCGGAGATGGCATGTAAAGGACGCTTGACATGTCCGTTTCAGCCCACCAGAATGTCAAGCACGCTTTACATTCACAAAGGCATTCCCATGAATCAACACCAAGCCAGGCGCCGTTATTTCAAGGAACTGGGCGTCGCAATGGCGCTGTATGCGGTGCTGCTTGCCGGCGCGCTGCGGCTCAGCCTCGACATGCCATCCGGACTGTTGCGCACGCTCGTGCTGCTCACGCCGATGCTGGCGTTCCTGCTGGCGTTGCGGGCTGTCGTGCGCGCGGTTCGCGGTTCCGACGAATTCATCCGCAAAACCACGCTGGAACACCTGGCAATCGCCGCCGCCGTCACGGCGGGCGTCACGTTCACATATGGGTTTCTGGAGATTGCGGGCTTTCCCAAGCTGAGCATGTTCGTGGTCTGGCCGCTGATGGGTGGAGTCTGGGCATTCACCACCATCGTCGAGACGCTGCGGCATCGATGAAAAACCGAATCCGCGAACTGCGCGCCGAGCGCGGCTGGAGCCAGGCCGTGCTGGCCGAACGCCTGGACGTGTCGCGCCAGACGGTCAACGCCATCGAGACCGGGCGATACGACCCGAGCCTGCCCCTCGCCTTTGCCATCGCGCGCGTCTTCGAAACTTCAATTGAGTCGATCTTCCAGCAAGACTGAGCGCGACGCCTCCCGCCGGCATGGCGCGGAGGCGGGGATCGGCGTTAACCTACCGGACCCGCCGTTCGCGGCGTCCGCAGTCCGCTTGGGAGTTCCCATGTCTTACATGCTGCTGATCGTAGAACCGGTGGGCCAGCGCGCCCAGCGCACACCCGACGAAGGCCGCGAAGCCTACGCGCAGATGCTGCGCTATGCGGAATCCCTGAAGGCGCGCGGCCTGCTCACGCACGCCGAATCCCTGAAGTCCGATGCCGAAGGCGTACGCCTGCGCATGCGCGATGGGGAACGCCAATTGATCGACGGTCCCTACGCCGAAGCCAAGGAAATGATCGGGGGCTTTTTCCTTTTGACCTGCGAATCGCGCGAAGAGGCGCTGGCGCTGGCCGCCGAATGCCCGGCGGCCGAGTGGGCCACGGTCGAAGTCAGGGAACTGGGGCCTTGCTTCATGTAGCGCGTCGGGTCGTGCCGCGCGGGGCGGCCCATCCCAACGGACGGCCCTGGGTTTCAGCAATTACCCTTCTTGGCCTGTCCCGGCGGACAGAAGCCGCCGCGGCCGCCGCCATCATGCGGATCGACGACGACGGAGCCTTGCGGCGTATAGACGGCACAGCCGGACAGCAGCGAGGCGATGAGGGCAAGACTGCACAGGACTTTCATATCGTTGTTGCAAGGGATTGAGGACGCCGCGAGTGTATGGGAGCCGCCTGCAACAAGGGCTAGACCTTCGTAACCGGGTGCTAGGGTGCCGTCATTTCAGGTCAGCTAGGTGTTTACCCTGGCATCGCGTAATTGATGTCGATCCGACGCCGCCGTGTTCGTCGTACCTGTACAAGCGCCCTTCCGGGCCTTGCTTTCCGATCCCAGGAGACTCAGATGCGATTCATGATCATCGTGCGGGCCACGCCCGACAGCGAAGCCGGCAAGATGCCGGACGACAGCCTGCTTGCCTCGATGGCGACCTACCATGAAGCCCTGGTCAAGGCCGGCGTGTTGCTGGACGCCAATGGCCTGCACCCGACTTCCAAGGGGTGGCGCGTGCGCTATGACGGCGGCGGCGAGCGAAAGCTCGTCGACGGGCCGTTCGCCGAAACCAAGGAATTGATCGCGGGCTACACGATGATCCAGGTGCGCTCGCGCGAAGAAGCGATGCAATGGGCGATGCGCTTCCCCACGCCCTTTCCGGGCCAGGATTGCGAGATCGAGGTGCGCGAGGTGTTTGAACTGGACGACTTTGAACCCAGCAAGGAAATCGAGCGCTTCCGCCAGATGCCGTCTCCCAGCCTTTGAATCCCATCCGTACAACCCCGACAATCCAAGCGAGACACGCCATGCACAAGCAGATCTTCGTCAACCTTCCCATCAGCGACATGCAGAAGTCCCAGGAATTCTTCAAGAAACTGGGCTACAGCTTCAACCCGGATTTCACCAACGACCAGGGCGCCTGCATGGTCGTCGGCGACAACCTCTACGTGATGCTGCTGGTCAAGGACTTCTTCCAGGGCTTTACCGGCAAGCCGGTGGCAGACGCCACCCAGACCACGGAAGTGCTGGTCTGCCTGTCCTGCGAAAGCCGCGCCGAGGTCGACGACCT
>DALZRX010000622.1:0-2456 GCA_032015805.1 Achromobacter sp. | reverse complement strand
TCAATAAGAAATAAATGACATATAAGTTCCGAATCGGCCTGCGGCCGCAATGGACATTGGGCGGAGACGACGAAGCGACGCCCGTGCCGTTGCAGGACATGCTTGCGCTCCTGGCGGCCATCGACGCCACCGGCAACATCGCCGGCGCCTGCCGCGCCTGCGGACTGTCGTACCGGCACGGCTGGGGCGTGTTGCGCCGTTTCGAGTCCATCTTTGGCACGCAACTGCTCATCACCAACCGCCGCCAGGGCACGCAGCTATCGCCCTTTGCGCAGCGCCTGCTGTGGGCCAACCGCCGCATCGAGGCGCGGCTGATGCCCACGCTGGACAGCATGGCCTCTGAGCTGCAAGAGGAACTTGAACGCCTGCTGCCGGAAAGCGGCCCGCACCTGCGCCTGCACGCCAGCCACGGCTTCGCGGTGGAATCGCTGATGCAGCACATGAGCGGCCGCACCCCCGGGCTGGAGCTGCGCTATCGCACCGCCATTGAGGCGCTGGCGTCGCTGGAACGGCACGAATGCGACCTGGCGGGCTTTCAGGTGCCGCTGGGCGATTTCGAGTCGCCCATCATGGAACGCTACGCGCAGTGGCTGCACGCCGACGATTACATGCTCATTCATCTGGCCGTGCGCAACACGGGGCTGTTCGTCACCGCCGGCAATCCCAAGCAGGTCCGCGGCATGGCGGACCTGGCGCGCAAAGACGTCCGCTTTGTGAACCGGCAGATCGGATCCAGTACCCGCTACCTGGTGGGGCTGATGTTGCAACGCGCCGGCGTGTCGATCGGCGAAGTCCAGGGCTACGAGACCAACGAATTCACCCACATGGCGATTGCCGCGCACATTGCCAGCGGCATGGCCGATACCGGGGTGGGCGTGGAAACGGCCGCCTGCCGCTTTGGGCTGGATTTCATTCCGCTGGTGCGCGAACGTTATTTCTTCGCCATCCGCAAGGCCGCGCTGGACACCCCCGCCATGCGCGACCTGCTGTCCATCATGCGCAGCCCCGACTATGTCGGTTACGTTGGCCAGCTCGTGGGCTACGACGCTTGCGACACCGGCCGGCTGCAGACGCTGGAAGAGGCCTTTCCCCGTGAACGCACGCCGCGATCCGCCGGGATATGATGTGCCCATGAGCAAAGTGATTATCCTTGCCGATCACCGCAGTTCGCCTCGGCCCGCCCTGGTGCCTGGCGACCTGCCGCCGCACGGGCAACCCGCGCTGGACCAGCGCGCGCGTCCGCTGCGCGACCTGCGCATATCCGTCACCGACCGCTGCAACTTCCGCTGCACGTATTGCATGCCGCGCGAAGTCTTCGACAGCAGCTACAGCTTCATGCCGCATTCGGCGCTGTTGTCCTTCGAAGAGATCAGCCGGCTTGCCGGCATCTTCACGCAGTTGGGCGTGGAAAAAATACGCCTCACCGGCGGTGAGCCCCTTCTGCGCAAGCACATCGAGAATCTGGTCGGCATGCTGGCCGACCTGCGCACCCCGCAAGGCCGTCCACTGGACCTGACGCTCACCACCAACGGCAGCGTCCTCGCGCGCAAGGCCGCCGCACTGAAAAGCGCCGGGCTTACACGCGTGACGGTCAGCCTGGATGCGCTGGATGCGGCCATGTTTCAGGGCATGAGCGACAGCGGCTTCACCCCGGATGACGTGCTGCGCGGCATCGATGCCGCCGCGGACGCGGGCCTGGCGCCCGTGAAGGTCAACATGGTGGTGCGCAAGGGATTGAACGACGGACAGATCCTGCCCATGGCCCAACGTTTCCGCCACAGCGGCCATATCCTGCGCTTCATCGAATACATGGACGTCGGCAACAGCAACGGCTGGAACCTGGACGAAGTGGTGCCCTCGCGCGAAGTGCTGGACCGCATCGGCGCCGTGCATCCGTTGGAACCCGTTGAATCGGTCGAAATGGGCCGCGTGGCCGAGCGTTGGCGCTACGTGGATGGCGGCGGCGAGATCGGCGTCATCTCCAGCGTCACGCACGCCTTCTGCGGCGGCTGTACGCGGGCGCGCCTGTCGCCCGAAGGCAAGCTCTATATGTGCCTCTTCGCACACGAAGGCCATGACCTGCGCGCCCCGCTGCGGGACGGCGCATCAAACCTGGAGCTGGCGCGCATCCTGGCCGGCATCTGGTCGGCGCGCGGCGACAACTATTCCGAACTGCGCGGCCAGAACATGGCGGACCCGGCTCGCAAGATCGAGATGAGCTACATCGGTGGCTGAACCCGAATTTGCACGCAGCCGCGTCGCGGGGCTGATCCTGGCCGGCGGGCAGGGCTCGCGCATGCATCATCAGGACAAGGGGCTGGTCGCGCTGCGCGGCGAGCCCATGGTCGCGCACATTGCGCGCCGGCTTGCGCCGCAGGTCGGCCGGCTGATCATCAGCGCGAACCGCCACACCGAGCGCTACGCGCCGTATGGCGACGTGGTCGCAGATGGCGAGC
>DALZRX010000621.1:0-2470 GCA_032015805.1 Achromobacter sp. | reverse complement strand
CCGGGATATTACTCCTTTGTATCAGGCCGAAACTCGAATGCCGTTCAACAAAAGCCTCAAAACCGCCCATTTTTTTGTAAAAAACGTGTGGTTACTAGCACAAACCCTGAAACTCACCGAACGCCATTCAGCGCCGGCTTCCTCCTAACTCCTGGCCGACAACGCCACGCCCAGATACTGCCCGAACGCGCTTTCGGTCAGGCGAAACCAGGGCATCTCGCTGTCGCGAAAGCCCATGTAACTATCGTGCAATGCCTTGAATCGGGGGTCTTTGGCGCCCAAGTCCTGATAGACCCGTTGGGAGGCCTCGAAGGCGGCATCCATGATCGACCGGGGAAAAGCGCGCACTTGCGCGCCATTGGCAGTCAGTTGCGCGAGCGCTTGCGGGTTCAGGCCGTCGAAACGGGCCGTCGTAGCGGCGTGCGCAGCAAGGGCCGCGGCCTGCACGACAGCCTGATAATTCTTGGGAAGTTGGCTCCAGGCCTCGTCGTTGATATAGAGCGAGAGCTGCTCGCCGCCGGCCCACCAGCCAGGTGCGTAGTAATACTTAGCTACCTTATTCAGCCCCAGCTTGGCGTCCTCGTAGGCGCCCGCCCCCGCCACGGCCTGCAGGCCGTCTTTTTCGAACGCTTCGGCCAGCTTGGCCGGCTCTGTCTGCTGCGGGGCGACGCCCAACCGGGCAAGCACGTCGCCGGCCAATCCGCCGACCCGCATCTTGAGATCTTTGAGGTCGCCGGTGCGCTTGATTTCCTTGACGTACCACCCGCCCATCTGCGCGCCGGTATTGCCCAGGGGGAAGTTGACGATCTTCTCGGGCTTGAAGAGCTCGCGGGTCAACCGCAGGCCCTCGCCCTCGCTCATCCAGGCGTTCATCTGACGTGCGTTCAGACCGAAGGGCACGGCCGCGTCGAAGCTGAAGGCGGGATTCTTGGCGTAGTAGAGCCGCGAGGAGACATGGCCGCACTCCACCTTTTTGGTGGAGACGGCCTCCATCAGGTCGGCGGCGGCAACGACCTCGCCGTCCGGGAAGTGGCGGATGTTGAACTTGCCGCCCGTGGATTCGGCGACGAACTTGCAGAAGCTTTCGGCCGCGCCGACGCGCAAGTCCAGGCCGCTGGGGAAGCCCGAGGACAGGCGCCAGCTTATCGAGGGCATATCCTGGGCGAACGCGGGCGAGCTGACGGCGGCGCCGGCGACGGCGCCCAGGCTGGCGCGCTTCAAGAATGAACGTCGTTGCATCACTTTGCTCCTTTACGGCAACACCCGGGACTTCGAGCAATACCCGCCGGATATTACACGCTGGCAATGACCGGAACGGCTAGAGGAAATCCCGAGAGGCAGGGGATTGCAAAGCGGGGTTTGCAGGGGGCCGGCGGCGCACGGCGCGCCGCCGGCCGGCCGGAATCAGATCCCGGCGATCGCCATCTGCTCGATCAGGATCGAGCCGGTGGTCTTGGTGCCGCGCGAGATCGTGTCGGCGCCAATCGCGACGATCTGCTTGAACATATCGGCCAGGTTGCCGGCAATGGTGACTTCCTGCACGGCGTGCTGGATCTGGCCGTTTTCGACCCAATACCCGAACGCGCCGCGCGAGTAGTCGCCCGTCACGTAGTTGACGCCCTGCCCGATCAGCTCGGTGACCAGAAAACCCGTGCCCAGCTTCTTGAGCATGGCTTCGAAATCGTCGCCCCGGCGGGTCTGCGTGGAACTGAAGACCAGGTTGTGCGAACCGCCGGCATTGCCGGTGGTGGTCATGCCCAGCTTGCGGGCGGTGTACGACGACAGGAAATAGCCTTCCAGCACCCCGCCCGACACCACGTTGCGGCGGCTTGTGCGCACGCCTTCGTCATCGAACGGCGAGCTGCCCATGGCGCCGCGGATGTGCGGGTCTTCGACGAGGTTGATGTGCTCGGGAAAGAGGGGCTTGCCCAGCGAATCGATCAGGAAGCTCGCCTTGCGGTACAGCGCCCCGCCGTTGACGGCCTGCGTCAGCGCGCCGACCAGTCCCAGCGCCAGCGGCGCTTCAAAGAGCACCGGGAACTTGCCCGTGCGGACGCGGCGGGCAGACAGGCGCGACAGGGTGCGCTCGGCGGCATAGCGGCCGATGGCTTCGGGCGACGCCAATTTGGCGGGATCCCGTTCGGACGTGTACCAGTAGTCGCGCTGCATGCCGTTGCCGCGGCCCGCGATGGGCGCCACGGACAGGCTGTGGCGGGAATATGGATAGCCGCCCATGAAACCACGCGTGTTGCCCATCACGAACTGGCCTTCGTACGTGCCGACGGTGGCGCCGTCGGTGTTCGTGATACGCGAATCGACCTCGCGCGCGGCGCGCTCGGCGCGCAGCGCGAGTTCGGCCGCTTCCTCGGTGGAGACGTTCCAGGCGCGGTGCAGGTCCAGGTCGGGGAACTCGGTGGCGAGCTGGTCGGCGTCGGGCAGGCCGGCGGCCGGGTCGGCGGCGGTATGGCGG
>DALZRX010000620.1:0-2475 GCA_032015805.1 Achromobacter sp. | reverse complement strand
TGCCGCAGGGACGCCTGCCGCAGCATCGCCTGCCGCAGCATCGCCTGCCGCAGGATCGCCTGCCGCATCAACGCCCGCCCAGTCCCCCGCGACGCCCGCCACGCCGCAGACCGGCAACTGACGCTCTCGCACGCGGCACGCCGGCGGCGGGCGGGTTTGCCATAGCGCAAACAGTCCGGGCCGACGCGCCGCGCCGGCCTGGCCACGAACGGCGATAATGCCGGCCATGACATACCAACTCCTCAAGATGGCCCATGTGGCGGCCGCCGTGGCGTGGCTGGCGGGCTCACTCTTCGTTTCCCTGTTTCTCCTGACCTCGCAGCCGCAAGACGGCGACGACGCGCCCAAGGAACGCAAGATGCTCCACGTCCTGCGCCGCTGGACGCTCCTGGTCACCACGCCCGCCATGGTCATCACCTGGCTCATCGGCCTGCACCTGGCCATGACGTTCGGCTGGTTTGCGATGAACTGGATCTGGATCAAGGTTGGCTTCGCACTGAGCCTCTCGGCCTTGCTTGGCATGCAGAGCGCATCGCTGCGGCGCATGGCCGGCGGCAGCGGCCGGCGCCCGCCTTTGGTGGACCTGCAGGCGCCGTTTGTCGTCGTGGCGGCGGCGGCCATCGTGACGCTTGTCGTGGTCAAGCCGTTCTGACCGGTCCCGCCGGACTGCACGTCCGTGACAGGCATGGCGCGGCATATGCCAACGCGCCATATCCAAAGACCCCCGTAATAACCACTCAACCAACTATTCGTTCGCGCGCTTAAGTCCCGTCCCTAGAATCGTCTCCTCTCATTACTGCTTTGGCTTAGAGGCGATTCCATCATGACTATCCGTATTTTTGCCGCCGGGACGTCCGGGGATGCAAGCGTTTCCCGCCGCGCGCGGCATGCGTGGGCGCCGATCTTCAAGCGCCTCCTGGGCGCGGTGCTCGCCTCGGCCGCCATGTTCCACGGTCCCGCGTTCTCCGCCGACCCCAAGCCGCTCAAGGTAGGCGTGCGCGGTGGCGTGGACGAGCAGATATGGGAAGTGGGGACGCAGGTCGCCAAGAAGAACGGCCTGGCCGTCGAACCCGTCGTCATCACCGGCACCGCCAGCCCGAACGAGGCACTGAACAACGGCGACCTGGAGGCCAATGCCTTCCAGCACATTCCCTTCCTGAACGACCAGATCAAGCAGCGCGGCTACAAACTGGTGCCGGTCGCCAATACGCTGATCTCGCCCATCGCCTTCTATTCCAAGAAGTTCAAGTCCCTCAAGGAACTGCCGGACGGCGCCAAGGTGGGCATCCCCAACGATCCCAGCAATCAGACGCGTGCGCTGGTCATCCTGCGCGACCAGGGTCTCATCACGCTGAAGGACGGCTTCGATCCGGCCACCGGCACCGCGACGCTGGCCGACGTGACGTCCAATCCGAAGAAGCTCAACTTCGTGGAAAGCGCGTCGGTCGTGCTGGCGCGTTCGCTGCCGGATGTGGACACCGCCGCCATCGTCAACAGCTTCGCGTACCAGGCCGGCCTGATCGCCACGCGCGATGGCATCGCGGTCGAGAAGAAGGAAAACAACCCGTACGTGAACATCATCGTGGTGCGGGAGAAGGACAAGGACGCGGCGTGGGTGCCCGCGCTGGTCAAGGCGTACCACTCTGAAGAAGTGCGCCAGTTCATCCTGACCAAGTTCGAAGGCTCGGTGATCCCGGTCTTCTAAACAACGATGCAACGCGATCTTTCCCTTCCCGCGGACGCCACGGTGGCGCATCCGGCGGTTCCCGACGCGCATATCGTGTTCGAGGGCCTGCAGAAGCAGTACCAGGCGCACGCGGGTCCCATCGCGGCGCTGTCGGACGTGTCGTTCTCGATCGCGCGCGGCGAGGTGTTCGGCATCATCGGCCGCAGCGGCGCGGGCAAGTCCACGCTGCTGCGCTCGATCAACATGCTGGAGCGGCCGAGCGCGGGCCGCGTGCTGGTGGACGGCGTGGACGTGGGCGGTCTGGATGAAGATGCGCTTGTAGGCCTGCGGCGCCGCATCGGCATGATCTTCCAGCACTTCAACCTGCTGTCCGCCAAGACGGTGGCCGAGAACGTCGCGCTGCCGCTGCGCGTGGCAGGCGTGAAACCGGCCGCCGCGCGGGCGCGGGTGGAGGCGTTGCTCGAGATGGTGGGCCTCAGAGACAAGGCCGACGTGTATCCGTCCAAGCTGTCCGGCGGACAGAAGCAGCGCGTGGGCATTGCGCGCGCGCTGGTCCACGAGCCGGAAATACTGTTGTGCGACGAGGCGACGTCGGCGCTTGATCCCGAGACCACGCAATCGATCCTGGGCCTGCTGCTGGACATCAACCGCAAGCTGGGCCTGACCGTCGTGCTGATCACGCATGACATGGCCGTGATCCGCGAAGTCTGCCACAACGTGCTGGTGCTGGACGGCGGCCGCAACGTCGAGTTGGGCGAGGTGTGGCGCGTGTTCGGCAATCCGCAGGC
>DALZRX010000619.1:0-2480 GCA_032015805.1 Achromobacter sp. | reverse complement strand
GGAGTTCGCCCCGCCTTCGCGTCAGGCTGCGATCGACGCGCCCTGCAGCCCTTGGCTCTCCGTGCTGGGCTCGCCCTGGTCGACCACGCAGCAGCGGCCGCCTTGCGCCTTGGCGCGGTACAGCGCTGCGTCGGCGGAGTCGAGCGCGCCTTGCGGGGTCCGGTTGGCGCCCGACAGGATCGAGATGCCGATGGACAGGCCTACGCAGACACGGTTGCCGTCGGTCAGCGTGATTGGTTGGGAGACATCGCGCAGCAGGTGTTCGCCCAGCCGCAGCGCGGCCGTGGCGTCGATGCCGGTGACCAGGACGATGAATTCGTCCCCGCCGATTCGCGCGGCCACGTCGTCCACCCGAAGCATGGCCCGCATGCGGTCGGCGATGGTCTTGAGCACATGATCGCCCCCGGCGTGGCCGTGGGTGTCGTTGATGCGCTTGAAGTCGTCCATGTCCATGTACAGCAGCGCCGCAGCGCTGTCATGGCCACGCGCGCTTGAGCACACGCGCTCCAGCGCCGCCTGCAGCCCGGCGCGGTTGGCCAGGCCGGTCAGCGCGTCTTCGCTGGCGCGGCGGTCGCTGTCCCGTTCGGCCAGCATCGTCGACACCAGGATGCGGTTGAGCCGATGGGAGGCGATCACCATGCTGATCAGGTAGAACGGGATCTGGATGAAGACGATCGCCATCACCCACTCCCCCGTGAACAGCGCGCCCAGACACATGGGGCCCAGGCTCAGGAAGATCATGGCGCCCACCAGCCTGGGCGCGCCGTAGTTCCGGAAGCAGATGCCACCCGCCATGGCGCCGCACGATACCCCTGCCAGGGTCGCCGCGAGCCAGTCCCCGTTGAGCAAGGTGACGAACACGCCATAGCCCACGCTGAAGGCCCACAGCAGCGCCAGCAGGATGTAGAGATCGGTGTGGGTATTGCCGCCCTTGGGGGCTGCCCGCAGGGCGGCGCGCAGAATCGTGACGCGGACAAGCGCAAGCACGAGCTCAAGGATCAGCCAGGAGACGTAGAGCGGTTCGGGCCGGCGCCACGCGACGACGCCCGAGATCATCAGTGTGTTGATGACCCCGCCGGCAAAAATGGGAAGCGTGCCGAACAGACTGGCGATGAGCGCCGCGCGGATGTCCGCCGGCGTGTCATGCCCGGAATGCGTCAGCCAACGTGTCAGCCGCCACTTGGGCAAGCTGAACTTCAGTCCTGTATCCACGCCGTCATGTCCATGGCCATCTACCCGAATTCTGTAGGCTGGCTGGCGTTATAGCAGGTATTTGAAACCTTTAGTATTGTTCCTGGGTTCAATACGGGCTGGATTCAGCCGTGGCCGCGATGACCGCAGACGGTGCATTCGGGGTCGCGCTGCACGTTGACGCTGCGCCATTGCATGGTGCGAACGTCCAGCCAAAGCAGCCGGCCGGACAGGCTTTCGCCCACGCCGGACAACAATTTCAGGGCTTCAGCGGCCTGCATGCTGCCGATGATGCCGACGACCGGCGCGAACACGCCCATCGTGGCGCAGTTGGCTTCCTCGACGTCGTCGGCTTCGGGGAACAGGCAGTGGTAGCAAGGCGCATTGTCGTCGCGCAGGTCGTAGACGCTGACCTGGCCGTCAAATCGGATGGCGGCGCCGGAAACAAGCGGCTTGCGATGCTGCACGCACGCGCGGTTGATGGCGTGGCGGGTGGTGAAGTTGTCGGTGCAGTCCAGCACCAGGTCCGCCTGCGCGACGGCGTCGGACAACGCCTGGTCCTTCAGGCGCTCGACCCGGGCATGGACCCGGGTCTGCGGATTGAAGGCGCCCAGCATGTCGCGGCCGGACTCGGCCTTGGGGCGGCCGACGCTGGCGGTGGTGTGCAGGATCTGGCGTTGGAGGTTGCTGAGTTCGACGACGTCGTCGTCGGCCAGCGTGATGTCGCCTACGCCGGCGGTGGCCAGGTAGAGCGCGGCGGGCGAACCCAATCCGCCCGCCCCCACGATGAGCACACGCGCCGCCAGCAGTTTTTCCTGCCCTTCGATCCCGAGTTCGTCCAGCAGGATGTGGCGGGCGTAGCGCAGCAGTTGCTCGTCGTTCATTTGTCCTTGCTGGGCTCGACTCCGGACGGCGTGATCTTCATGCGCTGGGGCGCGCCGCCGCCGGCCTTGGCGTCAGCCTTGGCCTGGGCGCGGGCCGAGCCCTTCTGCACCGGCTTGCCGGCCAGCAGGTTAAGGGCCTGCTGGAGCTGGAAGTCGTCCTTGCCGCCGAATTCAAACACCTTGGCGGGCAGGTCAACGCTTTCCTGGTCGGCGCTGGACTTGATTTCGTTGGTGGTCTGCTGGTTCGACAGGTGACGTTGCAGGTCGGCTTCGCGCGGCAGGCGGAACAGGTCGCCGTCGGCCGTATCGGCAACGACGTAGTCCGGTTCAATGCCCGTCGCCTGGATGGAGCGGCCGCTGGGCGTGAAGTAGCGCGACGTGGTGAGCTTGACCGCGGTGGTTTCC
>DALZRX010000618.1:0-2489 GCA_032015805.1 Achromobacter sp. | reverse complement strand
GCAACGGTTCCCCCGCGCCCGCCCACGGGCGCGGCTCCCCCTCCTTCAACCCCGGGTTCTCCAGCAGGAGGGACGCCACCGCTCACTCCCACTTAACCGCACGCCCGGTGCTCGATCTGGGGCCGCTTTGCACCTTCACCACACGAGGAAATCTCATGAAAATCTCCGACTTGAAAGCCAAATTCCAAGCGTTGTTTCGCTCCGCCCAACCCGATCGCGCGCCCGTTTCGAACGGCCCGCGAGCTCTTTCCGCCGACGGCGAACGCAAGCCGGTCGACATCTCCATCGTCAGCACCGGCGAGCGATTCGTTCACGTGCCCTCACCGTCACAACCTGGCGAAGTCAGCCACGCAGCCGATCAGATGGACGTAGACCCCGCCGATTCCTATGAGCAACATCTCGATGCGCTCGAGCGCGAAGCCGAAGCGAAGCTACGGCTATGGGACGGAAAGTCGGTAGGCGATATCGACGCAGGCGTTTTCGATGACTTCCGAAATCTCGAAGACCATCCGGTCATGCGAGAAACCGTGCCCGCGCCGGTGGTTCGGAAAGACTTCTTAAACCCGTCGCCGCTAGACGAGAACGCGGTCGAGATGGTCACCTTACTGGCGGTCGACACGCAAGGCCAAGCGCTTCTCAAGACACAACTATGGCACCACGTGAGCGACTTCGAACAAACCACCTACGACGTCATGCCTATAGCGGAGGCCATTGATGAGCTGCAGCGACACGGCGCCAGCGAGGATTTGACGCTCGTGATTGGCGAAACTTTGTGGCGTGGTTCGACGCAGGCCGAAGTGAAACCGGCTGAAGTCGGCGCGACGTATCGGGGCGCCATTCTTGATGTGCAGGGCAGCAAGGTTTATCAGCTCGTGTCGAACGGCACTGCCATCGCGCACGACGCAGGCAGGATGAGCGTACCCGATCCGCTTCGATTCGTAGGCAGAGAGGTGGACATCAGCTACCCGTGCGGCAAGGTCGGCTTGGTGCGCCAGGTCGACACCCTCGCGCTGGAATCGACCGCTTTGGAAAAGGCAGGTGCGGAGAAAATTTCGGCCGCCCTCGAGCGGTAACCCGGCGTCCGCGCAACTCACCGAACCTGGGGAACGCCTCTCCATGCAACAGAATCACGCCCCGCCGGCCACCAAAGGCGAGATCGTTCAGCAGCTAAACGCGCTGAATGCCACCGACCAGCGCGCGCGGTTTCGCGCACTACTTCCGGTGATAGACCGACTTGTCAGACAGGGAGTCCCCCACGCCAAAATCGTTGAATCCCTGATCAACGCAGATTTGCCCGTAACGCTTCTGTCGCTTCGAAAGGCCCTCTACCGATGGCGCAAGCGGTCCGGCGCTGTGCCGATCGACAACAACGTGCCCGACGGCCATTCCGCGTACAGCGCCGAGGCAAGTCAGCCTTGTCCATCGCGCATCCCCAATACCCCCGCTCCTGGTGGCATTCAAAGCAAAGCCGACCTAGTTCGGCTGCGCAAAACATCAGATCCCATCGACCTCGATGAACTGGCCAAGATTGGCCGAAAAAAATAGGAATCTCGCATGAAGATCGCAACCGTCAACTATTCCGGCTCCGTCGGAAAGACCGTCACGACCAGCCACTTGCTGGCGCCCCGCGTCCCGGACGCCGAAATCATCGCCGTTGAGTCGACCAACGAAAGCGCAGCTGATCTAGGGCTGGATGTCGAACAGATGCGGGGCGGGCAATTTGGCCGCCTCTTTCGAAAGTTGCTGACGGCAGAAGCTGCCATCGTCGACGTCGGCGCGTCCAACATCGAGGACTTTCTGGCCGAGTTGGTGAAGTACGACCAGGCGCATCTCGAGATCGATTACTACGTCCTGCCCGTGGTCAGTTCGGGCAAAGCGCAACGCGAGACGATCAAAACGATCCAGGCCCTCTCGGAGATGGGCGTTCCGGCCGACCGCGTGCGCGTGCTCTTCAATCGCGTCGATTCTGACGTCCGTGAGGAGTTTGCCGCCATCTTCGGATACGCCCGGCAGTCCGGCGACTTCCGGGCCAATCCGGAGGCCGCAATCTTTGAAAACGAGGTGTTCGATCTGCTGGCCAACAAGCGCACCACGATCAAGGAAATTCTCGCCGACCCGCGCGACTACCGCCAGGAGCTGCGTCAGGCTGACCGCGACGACGTAAAGCTCGTGAGCCATCTCAGCGACATGCACGCTCTGCAATCGCTGGCGCGTCCGGTTGACCGGCAGCTGGACAAGGCGTTTGGCGCACTCTTCCTGTAGGGGGCACTGTGACCGCCACCCAGCCCGAAAGCGCAGCCGCCTCGTCCCCCATCCCACGCAGCAGGATGGAGCTTCTGTACCGCGACATGCTGCAGGAAAGCGCTCAACTGGTAGGGCAGATGGAGCAGCTGACAGCACGGCAGGAGGGGATCGCCCAGGCAATGCAAGCGCTGCCCTCCACCGTGCGCCAAGCAGGCATGGAGGCTGCGGTCAATGCGGGCGGCCAG
>DALZRX010000617.1:0-2494 GCA_032015805.1 Achromobacter sp. | reverse complement strand
CGGCTGGCCGCCGCCTGCCCGCACCGTGCCGCGGCCGCTCCAGGCCATTTCCACCCGGTCTCGCCCCTGTTCCTTGGCCCGGTACAGCGCCACGTCGGCGCGCGCCAGGATGACGTCCGCGCTGTCGCCAGTCTGGTAGGACGCCAGGCCACCGCTCGTGGTCATCTGCACTTCCAGCCCCTGCAGGTAGAGCGGCATGTCGCGCAACGCGTCGCAGACACGCTGCGCCTGCACCAGGGCGCGCGCTGGATCGCAGTCGTACATCAGCAGCACGAATTCCTCGCCGCCCAGCCGGCCGAAGCGGTCGCTCGAGCGCACCGCGTTCTGCACCACGCGCGCAAAGTGGCGCAGCGCGGTGTCGCCCCCCGCATGTCCATAACGGTCGTTGATGGATTTGAAATGGTCGATGTCCAGCACCAGCACCGCCAGCTTGCCGCCGGTGCGCTCGCAGCGCTGCAGTTCGTGTTCCAGTTCGTCCATGATGCTGCGGCGTGAGTACGCCTGCGTCAGGCTGTCGAACGTCAGCGCCGCCTGCATCTTCTCCGCCTGGCTGCTCTGGATCATGAACAGCAGCGCAAGGAACAGGCCCGGCACGGTGACGGACCCGCAGACGATGAAGAACAGGCTCCAGACCGACGGGTTCAGCAGCGACACCGGTGTTTCCACCCCCGCCCCATAGACATACACGCGCATCGCGTGCAGACCCGCCAGTGCAAAGAACGCCAGCAGCAGGTAAAGCACCACGCCCTTCGTCTGGATCCGCCTGCGCTGCCGGAAAATGACCGCGCCCGTCGCCGCCATCAACACGCAGGTGTAGACGGAGTAAAGCATCATCCGCGACACCAGGCTGTCGTTGCGGTACAGCAGCAGCGCAAAGCCGAACGTGCAGAGGCAGCACAGGACGGTCGTGCGCAAGATATGCGGGCGCAGGTTGAAGAACTGGCGCACGCCGATGTACACCAGCGCGGCGGAACAGGCCCAGGCGGCGTTCGACACCATCACATAGGCCGCGGGCGGAATCATCTCGGCGGACGCATAGGCCAGCATGGACAGCACGGCAAGCGCATTGGCCGCCATGAACGCCGGCACGCCTTCAACGCCGCGGCCGTGAAATGGCAGCAGCAAGGGCAGCGCCAATGCCGTTGCCAAGCCCCACATCAGGAAAAACAAGCTAGTCGTCATGGTTTATGCCGGCTTAGGCCTTTTGGGCCCGCCCCGCCGTTTAAAAATGCAGTTGCACTGGGTTCGCAGCAGAAGACGCGTTACACGTCAGCATTTTTGATGCTTTTTGTTACCAGAGAGGCGAAGAGACGCGCGAAATGATTGCCCTGCAGGGGCATCGCGCGTCTATCCGTCAGAACCTTTACCGCCGCGCCAAGACGATCGCACGGCCTGCGACGAAAGAATACGCCAAGGAATCCCGTCCGTAATCATCCCTTTGCAGTAATTGACAGTTAACTTGGGGAAAAATCCGTAAAGTTCCATCCATCGACGGCGCAGCCATAGCGCCGCGATCACGCCCCACGGGCGTGGCGCGTACTAGCCATGCACTCCGATGACGCGAGTGCGAAGGTCCCCGTAGCGGGCGCCGCGCAAGTCCCAATCAATGTCCATTTCCGCGCGGTCGGCGCTTTGTGCGCCGGCCGCCGCCTCGTCGCGCCCTCGTGGCCGTCCGGCGTGGCGGAGCCATGGGCGCCCCGAGTCGCAACTGCGGATGTAATACAGATGCCCATCGAACGACCACGGCGGTCAAACGCCGTTCGACCCAGACTGACCCTGATGACAGCCAGCGCGATGCTGGCGCCCGTACTGGCGCTTGCCGGACCGCCGAAAAACTACGACACGCTGATCGAGCGCGCCCGCGCCGGTGACTACGAACCCGCCCTGGCAATGCTGCGTGAACCCGGAAACGCCGCAAGCGCCCGTGCCATCCACGACCGGATCGTCATCGCGGGCTGGGCGGGCCGCCCCGCCGAAGCCATCGCCGCCTACGAGACCCTGCCCGCCGGTGCAATGCTGCCGGCCGGCGTCCAGCTTGCCGTAGCCCGGGCTTATCGCGATGCGCAACACTGGCCGCAGGCGCTCTCCAGCTACCGCACCGGCATGCGACGCCATCCGGGAGAAGCCGCCTTCGCCGCCGGAGAGATCATGACGCTGGCCGACGCGGGAGAATTCTCCGCCGCCATCGCCGCAGGCGAGAAACGTGTGGCTCGCCACCCGCGCGACGCGGACGCCCGGCTCGCCCTCAGCTACGCCTACGCGCGTCAGGCCAAGCCATTTGAAGCGCTGCACCAGGCAGACCAGGCGCTCGCGCTGGCGCCCGCTACGTCCTACGTGCTGCGCGAATACATCCAAGCGCTACAGGGCGCCCGCATGGCCGACGTGGCGCTGGACTGGGCGCGTCGTCATGAAACGCTATTTACCGCCGCCGAAATGCGCGGCCTGCGAGCCGACGCGTTGGCCCAGGAGGCACGCCTGGCGGCCATGCCGGCTC
>DALZRX010000616.1:0-2499 GCA_032015805.1 Achromobacter sp. | reverse complement strand
GGCGCGCTCCGCGCGCATCCCGGTGGTGCCGCGCGCCATCATGCTGGCCGAGCTGATGCGCCTGAAGCGCGGCATCGCGGTCGCGGGCACGCATGGCAAGACCACCACGACCAGCCTGGTCGCCAGCGTGCTGGCGGCGGGTGATCTGGATCCCACGTTCGTGATCGGCGGCCGGCTGAACTCCGCCGGCGCAAATGCGCGGCTGGGGCAGGGCGACTACATCGTGGTCGAAGCCGACGAGTCGGACGCTTCGTTCCTGAATCTGCTGCCCGTGATGGCCATCGTGACCAATATCGATGCCGACCACATGGACACCTACGGGCACGACGTGGCGCGGCTCAAGAGCGCCTTCATCGAATTCACGCAGCGCCTGCCGTTCTACGGCAGCGCCGTGCTGTGCTCGGACGACGCCAACGTGCGCGAGATCATGCCGTTCGTGTCCCGCCCCATCACGACGTACGGCCTGAACGAGGAAGCGCAGGTGCGCGCCTACGAAGTGCAGGCCGAGGGCACGCGGATGCGCTTCAACGTGCAGCGCACCCATGGCGACACGCTGCTGCCGCCCCTGAACGTCGAACTGAACCTTCCCGGCCTGCACAACGTGCGCAACGCGCTGGCCGCGATTGCCGTGGCGACCGAACTGGGCGTGTCCGATACCGCCATCTGCGAGGCGCTGGGTTCGTTCAAGGGCGTGGGACGCCGTTTCACGCACACGGGCGATTTTGCCGTGCCGGCCAACCACGGTGGCGGCACCTTCACGGTGATCGACGACTACGGTCATCACCCTGTGGAAATGTCCGCGACGCTGGCGGCCGCGCGCGGCGCCTGGCCCGACCGCCGCATCGTGCTGGCCTTCCAGCCGCACCGCTACACGCGGACGCGCGATTGCTTCGAGGATTTCGTGCGGGTGCTGGGCTCCGCCGACGCGGTGCTGCTGACAGAGGTCTACGCGGCAGGCGAACCGCCGCTGGTCGCGGCCGATGGTCGCGCCCTGTCGCGCGCGGTGCGCGTGGCCGGCAAGGTCGAGCCGGTGTTCGTGGAAGACGTGGCGGACCTGCCGCAGACAGTTGTGGATTTCGTGCGCGATGGCGACGTCGTCATCGTGATGGGAGCGGGTTCGATCAGCAAGGTCCCCGCCCAGGTGGGAGAGCTGGCATGAGCAAGCAATTCGGCAAGGTAGGTGTGTTGTACGGCGGCCGGTCCGCCGAACGCGAAGTCTCGCTCATGTCCGGCAAGGGCGTGCACGAGGCCCTGCTCAGCGCCGGCGTGGACGCGCACCTGTTCGACACCGGCGAGCGCAGCCTCGCCGAGCTCGCGGACGAAGGCTTTGACCGCGTATTCATTGCGTTGCACGGCCGCTATGGCGAAGACGGCACGCTGCAGGGCGCCCTCGAATTGCTGGGCATCCCCTATACGGGCAGCGGCCCGATGGCGTCGGCGTTGTCCATGGACAAGACCATGACCAAGCGCATCTGGCTGCAGCACGGCCTGCCCACGCCTGATTTCGAGGTGCTTGATGCCGATACCGACCTTCGCCTGGTTCCTGATCGCCTGCAGTTGCCACTGATCATCAAGCCGCCGCACGAAGGTTCGACCGTGGGCATCACCAAGGTCGTTGGCTACTCCGACATGAAAGAGGCCTATGCCGCAGCCGCGCGCTACGACAGCGAGGTCTTGGCCGAGCAGTTCATCACCGGTCGTGAGCTGACCGTGGCGGTCCTGGGCTCCGGCAAGGCGGCGCGCGCTTTGCCGGTGATCGAGATCGCGGCGCCCGGCGGCAACTACGACTACGAACACAAGTACTTCTCCGACGACACTCAGTATTTCTGCCCGGCCGCCTTGCCCGCGGACGTTGCTGAAGAAGTCGCGCGGATTGCCGTTAAGGCCTATCAGACGCTGGGCTGCGAAGGCTGGGGACGCGCCGATTTCATCCTTGACGGCGATAACCGGCCCTGGCTGCTTGAAATGAATACCTCGCCCGGCATGACCGGCCATTCCCTGGTGCCCATGGCCGCGAAGGCCGTGGGGATCAGCTATGCAGAATTGTGCGTGGCCATCCTGTCCGAGGCTTCGTGCAAGGTGCACGGCCACGCCCGCAACGCTTGACCTGGATAATCCGTGTGGAACGACGCTCGCACTACCAACCTGATCGCCAACACGCTTGCCGTGCTGGCGGTTTTCGCCATGCTCGTCGCGGGCGTGGTGTGGGTAGCGCAACGTCCGTATTTCACGCTGTCGGCGATCGAGCTGGAATCGATGCCGGACACCGACCTTCACTACGTGTCGACGGGCGCCGTGCGTTCGGCGATCGCGGGACGCGTGAAGGGCAACTTCTTCACGGTGGACCTGGACGACGCGCGGGAAATCTTCGAATCCGTGCCGTGGGTCCGGCATGCCACCGTTCGGCGGATCTGGCCGAACGTGTTGCGCGTGCGCATCGAGGAGCAGCAGCCGCTGGCGCTGTGGAACGAGAACCAGATGATCAACACCTGGGGCGAG
>DALZRX010000615.1:0-2517 GCA_032015805.1 Achromobacter sp. | reverse complement strand
GCGGGCGGCCAAGGAAGGCGCGCGCTGGGACATGCACGCCATCAGCCGGCTCGACACGATTGGCGCGCTGATCATCTGGCAGGCCTGGGGTGAAAGGCTGCCCGAGCGCGTGCGCTGGGGCGCCGGGCAGCAGGACGTCTTCAACGCGCTCGCCATGAACAAGGGCGAAACCCCGGCCGCGGCTCCGAAGCCCGAGTCCTGGGAGTGGGTCCGCGCCACGGGCGGCGCGGTCTTGCGTGCCGCTGAAAACGGCAAAGCCCTGCTCATCATGCTGGGCCAGCTTGTGTTGGATGTGGGCGTCATGCTGCGCCGGCCACGGCTGGGACCGTGGCGCGAGATCTCCGCGCAGGTGTACCGGACCGGCGCGCAGGCGCTGGGCATCACGGCGCTGGTGGGTTTTCTGATCGGCGTGGTGCTGTCGTACCTGTCGGCGCAGCAGCTTCAGATGTTCGGCGCCGACCGCTTCATCGTGCGCCTCCTGGGCGTGTCCATCGTGCGCGAGCTGGGGCCGGTGCTTGCGGCCATCCTGGTGGCGGGCCGGTCAGGTTCGGCAATCACGGCGCAGATCGGGGTCATGCGGGTCACGCAGGAACTGGACGCCATGCTGGTGATGGGTATTTCGCATGGCCAGCGGCTGATCCTTCCGCGCGTGGTGGCGCTGGCGATCACGATGCCGCTGCTGGTGCTGTGGACCAGCGCCATGGCGCTGCTCGGCGGCATGCTGGCGGCGCAGGCCCAGCTTGGCGTGTCGGCGCAGTGGTTCCTGCAGTCGCTGCCGGATGCGATCACGTTGACGAATTACTGGATCGGCATGCTTAAGGGCGTGACCTTCGGCATCCTGATCGCGCTTATCGCCTGCCACTTCGGCCTGCGCATTCAGCCGAACACCGAGAGCCTGGGCCGCGGCACCACCACTTCCGTGGTCACGTCGATCACGGGGGTGATTCTTCTGGATGCCGTGTACGCGATCATTTTCAGCTCGGTGGGCATCTGATGAACAACGCCACGCAGCGCCGACTGTTTGCCGAAGAAGGCGTCACCGTCGAGCCGGTCATTTCCGTGCGGGGCCTGCGCACCGCCTTCGGCGACCACGTCGTGCACGAGAACCTGGATCTCACGGTGTTTCCGGGCGAGATCCTGGTGCTGGTCGGCGGCTCCGGCACGGGCAAGACGGTGTTGCTGCGGCAGATCATCGGGCTGGACGTGCCGGCGGCGGGCACGGTGAAAGTACTGGGCAGCACGCTCTCGGAACTGACGGCCAGCGAACGCCGGCGCCTGTCATACCGCTGGGGCATGCTGTTCCAGGCGGGGGCGCTTTTCTCGGCACTGTCGGTGTTCGACAATGTGGCGCTGCCCCTGCGGGAACTGCGCACGGTGCCGGAAGACCTGGTGCGCGACGTCGTCATGTGCCGGCTGGCCATGGTGGGGCTGTCGTCGCGCGATGCAGACAAGCGTCCCTCGGACCTGTCCGGCGGCATGGTCAAACGCGTGGCGCTGGCGCGCGCACTGTCGCTGGACCCGGAATTGCTGTTCCTGGACGAACCGACGGCCGGGCTCGATCCACTGCGGTCAGATGAGTTCGTCGACCTGGTGCGCAGCCTGCACCGGCAACTTGGCTTTACCGTCGTCATGGTGACGCACGACCTGGACACGCTGCTGGCGCTGGCCACGCGCGTGGCCGTGCTGGCGGAAAAGCGGGTGATCATTTGCGACACGGTGCCCGAAGTGCTGAAGTTCGATCATCCGTTCATTCATACATTCTTCCTGGGCGAGCGCGGCCTGCGCGCGTTGGGAGATTTGGCACCGAAGGGAATGCATCATGGAAAACCGTAGTCATGCGCTCATGGCCGGCATCTTCACGCTGGTCCTGCTGGCCGCCGCGACGTTGACGGCCATCCTGATCGGCCGTGACCGCACGCAGTTGCAGCCATACGAGATCATCTCCGCCACGGCCGTCACCGGCTTGAATCCGCAATCGGCCGTGCGCTACCAGGGTGTGCCGGTGGGCCGCGTGCAGTCACTGGCGCTCAATCCCAACAAACCGGGGCAGGTGCGTATCCGCATCGGCGTCGCGCCCAACACGCCGATCACCGAATCGACGTGGGCCGAACTGGGCGTGCAGGGCGTGACGGGCATGGCCAATGTGGACCTGCGCGACGACGGCTCCTCGCTCAAGCGCCTGACGTCCACCGCCGAGCATCCGGCTGCCATTCCGCTGCGCCCGGGCTTCCTGGACCGCATCGAGCAGCGCGGCGACAAGCTGATCTCCAACGTAGAAATCGCCACCGAGCAATTGAAACGCGTGCTGAGCGAACAGAACGTGCAGGCGCTCACGGCCAGTCTGCAGAACGCCACCGACATCTCGCAGTCCCTGAAGGACGCCAGCCGCGACCTTGCGCCCAGCCTGGCCAAGCTCGGTCCGCTGATGGAGTCTCTGAACAGCACGTCGCGCCAGGCCGCCCGTGCGGCGCGCGAGATCGGCGACCTGGCCCAGCAGGCCCGCCAGTCGCTGGCGCG
>DALZRX010000614.1:0-2536 GCA_032015805.1 Achromobacter sp. | reverse complement strand
GGGCGGCGCGCGCGCCGGCGGAGACGGTGACAGCGGAAGTGGCGGACATGTCAGGCGGCCTTGATGCGCGGATCCAGCCGCGTGTAGGCGAGATCCACGAAGATGTTGGCGATGATGACCACGACGGAACTGAGCACCAGAATGCCCAGCACGACGGGATAGTTGCGGCTCATGACGCTGTCGAACAACACGGCGCCGATGCCGGGCCAACTGAACACGGACTCGATCACGATGCTCCCGCCCAGCACGGCGCCAAGCTGCAGGCCGAGCAGGGTCACGATGGGCAGCACGGCGTTGCGCAGCACGTGGCGCAACACCACAGCAACCCGCGTCAGCCCCTTCGCGTACGCCGTGCGCACGTAGTCCATGCGGCTGACTTCCAGCATCGACGCGCGCATCACCCGGGCATAGGCTGCTGAATAGAACAGGCCGAGCGCGACGGCCGGCAGCGCCAGATGGTGCAGCACGTCCAGCGCCCGCCGCCACAGCCCGCCATCGAGGCCGATGGTGACCATGCCGCCCACCGGAAACCAGCCCAGCTTCACCGAGAACATGATGATGAGCATGATGCCAAGCCAGAAGCTCGGCGCGGCAAAGCACAGCACGGCGAAGGCGGACACTGCGCTGTCCCACCACGTGTTGACCTTGACGGCCGACACGATGCCAGCCGCGACCCCCACCAGCACCGCGATGGCGATGCTGGCCAGCATCAGCACCAGCGTCGCGGGCAGATGGGCCAGGATCACGTCCAGCACGGGCAGGTTGTGGCGGTACGAGTAACCCAGGTCAAGCTGGGCGACCGACCCGATGTACTTGAGCAATTGCACCGCGGGCGGCTGGTCCAGGCCGTAGGTCACGCGCAAGCGTTCGATGAGCGCGGGATCGGTGACCTGCTGCTCGGCCGTCATCACATCCAGGAACGTCCCCGGCACGGACTGGATCAGGGCGAAGTTCAGCACCACCACGCCGAGCAGCAGTGGAATGGCCTGGAGCAGGCGTCGCGAGATCAGGCGGATCGCCATGGCGTCTTCAGGCCTGCAACCAGACGTCGGCCAGGGTCTCGCCCTGGACGCTGGCGCCGGTCGTGAAGTTGCGCACGTTCTTGCCGGCCAGCGTGAACGACTGGATCTCCACCAGCGGCACGATCGGCACATCGGTGGACGCCAGGCGGGCGAACTGCGCGGCCAGATTGCGGCGGGCTTCTGGGTCGGTCTCGACCGCCAGCTTGCCGACGATGCCATCCATCTCTGGGCTGGAGTAACCCGTCGCGTTGCGGAAGGCGGCGCCGCGCACGATGCCATCGGTCGTGAAGAATTGCGTCACGGTTGGCACCAGTTCCAGTGGCGAGGTGAAGTTGGACACGGCGATGTCGTAGTCATATTCGCCATAAATGCGCTTGAGCGCGGTGGCGCGGTCAACCGAGTCGAGCTTGACCGCGATGCCCACGTCCTCCAGCGCCTGCTTCAGGTACTGGCCCAGTTTGGCGTTTTCCTCGAACCATGCCGCTGCCAGCAGGTTGACCGAGAAGCGCTTGCCGTCCTTGACCGGCAGGCCGGCGGCGTCCAGCAGGGCGGCGGCCTTCCTGGGGTCGAAGGGATAGCGCGGCACGTCTTCGGTGAAGAACAGCGGATTGCTGCTGAAGATGGGCGCGATCGCCGGCTTGCCGCGGCCGTAGTAGATGGTGTCGACGATGAACTGGCGGTCGATGGCGTGCAGGATCGCCTGGCGCACCTCGCGGCGATTGACGATCTCGCGCCGCTGGTTGAACTCCGCCGTGACGGTCCAGGCGGTGTTCTGATAACCGCGCGTGTCGACGACGACCTTGCCGGTCTTGACCAGGCGGTCAATGTCGCGCGCGGGCACCGGATTGGAATAGGCCAGGCCCAGCTCGCCGGTTTCCAGCGCCGCGCCGCGCGAAGCGGGATCGGCCCACCAGCGGATCACGAGCTTGTCCAGGTGCGGCTGCGTGGGACTCCAGTAGTTGTCGTTGCGCAGGTACTCGACATGGCTGCCGCGCACCCACTTGCCGTACTTCCACGGCCCCGTGCCCACCGGGGTGTTGTTCAGCGGGTGGGTGATCAGGTCCTTGCCGTCGTACAGGTGCTTGGGCACCAGCAACTGGTATTGGCCGGACAGCGTGGATTTCAGGAAGAACTCCGGCACCGGGGCATTGAAGGTCAGCACGACGGTATGCGGATCGGGCGCGGAGGCATCCGTCAAGGACTTCAACGCAATGCCGGCCGAGATCGGCTTCCAGTGCTGCAGCACGTTGTACACCACGTCCGCCGACGTGAACGGCGCGCCATCGTGCCAGGTGACGTTCTCGCGCAGCTTGACCGTGTAGCTGCGAAAGTCCGCGGCGGGCGTGACGGACAGCGCCAGCGCGGGCTGGAACTTCAGATCGGCGTCCAGCTTGAGCAGGCGTTCGAGGATCTTGGTGGAGGTCTGGAAAGGGCTGGAACCGCCGCCGCCGGGCACGAAGAGGGCCTGCGGCTCCAGGCCGCCCCACGTCGCGACAAGCGTGCCGCCACGGCGG
>DALZRX010000613.1:0-2541 GCA_032015805.1 Achromobacter sp. | reverse complement strand
CCGTTACGTCGGGCGCCTGACGGCCCTGCGCCGCGCGCATCCCAGCGTGCGCACAGCGCGCTACGGCGACGCGGGCCAGGAGATCTTGCCGGGCATTCCGGCCATTTCCTGGTTCGACGCCTCCGGCGCCCCATTGGAAGGCCCAGCGTGGGAAGCGGAACAGGAGCGCGTGATGGGCCTGCGCCGCGCCGCCCCTCGACCGGAAGGCGGGGTCGACGTGACGCTGCTGCTGATGAACCCCACCCATGAACCGGTGACCTTCACGTTGCCTGAACCGGCCATCGCGTGGTCGCTCGAGCTGGAATCGGACAAGCCGGCCGCGCCAGCGCCGTGGGACGAGCCCGCCGTGACCCTCGCCCCCCACAGCCTGGCGCTTCTCGCCCAGCGCGCGGAACCCGGAGACGCGTCATGACGCATTCCTATTCATTCGGCGCTGTCCCGCTGGAGAGCGGCGTCACGCGCTTTCGCCTGTGGGCGCCCAGCGCACCGCCTACCCTCGCCCTGGAGGTCGAGGGCCATCCGCCCATTCCGATGCGCCCGGGCGCGGACGGCTACGCGCAGGCCGACGTGGATTGCCCGCCCGGCGCGCGCTACCACTATCGGCTGGACGCACAGACCGTCATGCCCGATCCCGCCTCCCGCTTGCAGGACGGCGATGTCCATGGCGACAGCATCGTCGTGGCGCCGGGCGCGTACCGGTGGCGTCACCCGGACTGGACCGGCCGCCCGTGGGAAGAGACCGTCATCTACGAAGTCCACGCGGGACTTGCCGGAGGCTACACGGGTCTCGTCGCCCGCTTGCCCGAGTTGGCGGCCATGGGTATCACCATGCTGGAACTCATGCCCATCGCGGATTTCCCGGGCGAACGGAACTGGGGTTATGACGGCGTGCTGCCCTATGCGCCCGACACCGCCTACGGGACACCGGACGAACTGAAGAACCTCATCGACACCGCGCACGGCCTGGGCATGGGCGTGATGCTTGACGTCGTCTACAACCACTTCGGCCCGGACGGCAACTACCTGTCCGGCTACGCCGCGCCGTTTTTCCGGACCGACATCGATACGCCCTGGGGCGCTGCCATCGACTTCCGGCAGGAGGCCGTCAGCGCCTATTTCAAGGAAAACGCGCTGTACTGGCTGACCGAATACCGCTTCGACGGCCTGCGCCTGGATGCCGTCCACGCAATCGCCGGCCACGAATGGCTGCATGAGCTGGCCCATTTCGTCCGCGACGGTGTCTCGGCCGAACGCAACGTGCACCTGGTGGTCGAGAACGACGACAATCGCGCCAGCCTGCTGCGCGGGGATTTCGAGGCGCAATGGAACGACGATGCGCACCATGTGCTGCACCACTTGCTGACCGGCGAATCGCGCGGTTACTACGCCGACTACGCCGAGGCTCCCGCAGAGGCGCTGGCCCGCTGTCTGGCCGAAGGCTGGGTGTATCAGGGCCAGCCATCGGCCTACCGCGGCGGGCAGCCGCGCGGCGAACGCAGCGCCGACCTGCCGCCGACGGCCTTTGTGCTCTTTTTGCAAAACCATGATCAAACCGGCAACCGCGCCCGCGGTGAACGCCTGACGGCCCTGGTGGACAACGCGCAGCGCCTGCGAGCGGCTGTCGCGCTGCAGTTGCTGGCGCCGCAGATTCCGTTGATCTTCATGGGCGAGGAACGCGGCTCGCGCGCGCCGTTCCTGTACTTCACGAGCCACACCGATCCCGATCTGGCGCAGGCCGTGCGCGACGGCAGGCAGCGCGAGTTCTCTGCCTTCCCCGAGTTCGCAGGCGATTCTCCGACCGCAAAGTTGTCGGACCCGAACGACCAAGCCACCTACCATGCCAGCTCACCCTGGAAGGACGAAGCGGATGCGGTGGAGTGGATGCGCGACTACACCGCACTCCTGCAACTGCGCGCGCGGCTGATCGCGCCGCGCCTGGCGGGTGCATTCAGCCTGGGCGCCGCCGCCGTGGGCGATCGCAGCGTGTTTGCACGATGGGAACTGGCCGATGGCGCGCGCCTGACCGTCTACACGAATCTGGGACCCCTGCCCCATTCGGTACCGGAATCACTCATGCCCGGTCCCGACGTATACACGACCTTGCTCTTCGAATCGCCCGCAGGCGGCCGCGACCGGCTCGCGCAAGGCGAACTGTGCCCGGACTGCACCGTCTGGTTGCTGGAGGAACCGGCATGAAGCGCGCCAATGCCGAACCAGACGGCTTATCTGCGTTAGCCGCAGAGGCAGGCATCGCCGAGCACTGGTCCGACGCACGCCAGCGTCCGCAGCGCGTGGCGCCTGACACGCTGCGGGCTCTCCTGGCGGCGATGGAGCTGCCAGCCGCCACGGCGCAGGATATTGCGCAAAGCCGCCAACGCCTGGCCGAGCAATCCGTCGACGCGT
The DNA here is from genome assembly GCA_032015805.1 of Achromobacter sp. Classification (GTDB taxonomy): domain Bacteria; phylum Pseudomonadota; class Gammaproteobacteria; order Burkholderiales; family Burkholderiaceae_B; genus Achromobacter. The sequence continues at coordinate 138 of DALZRX010000613.1, read as the reverse complement.
TGCCGCCCATGCTGGTGACCCGCTGCAAGGCCACCACCCCGCTGCCCGCCGCCGCTCGCGGGTCCTATCGCATCCTGTGCGAGTCCGGCCACATCCTGGACGGCAAGGTGCAGGCGGGCGCCGACGGCAAGGCGTTCC
>DALZRX010000612.1:0-2550 GCA_032015805.1 Achromobacter sp. | reverse complement strand
TGGCCGAGGCCGCCACGCCGCCCTGCGGCGCTTCCTGCGCGCGCTCGGCGCTGCCTACCCGCAGGATCTCCGCCGCCGCCACGCCCTCGGGATACGGCAGGTTGCTCTGCACCACCATCACATGGCGCAGCGGAATGGTGAACATCACGCCCAACATGCCGCCGGCGGCGCAGATGCCCAGCGTCTGCCAGAACGGAAAGCCCTGCCAGTGGCCCATCATGACCAGCGCCGGCAGGATGAAGATGATGGAGGACAGCGTGCCGGCCGCCGAGGCCTGCGTCTGGACCATGTTGTTCTCAAGGATGTTGGCGTCCTTGAACATACGCAGGACCGACATCGAAATCACCGCCGCAGGAATGGCGGAGGAAAATGTCAGACCCACCTTCAGCCCCAGGAACACATTGGAGGCGGTAAAGATGACGGTGATCAACGCGCCAAGCAGCACGCCGCGGAAGGTCAGTTCCGGCAGCGTGACCTCCGGCGGAACCCGAATGGGCTGGGTCATGGGTTTCTCCCTATTGTTAGCCGCGAATTCTAGCGCCTGGCCGTCCACCCCGTGGTCACCAGCCGTAAGCACGACTTCACGGTAGAAGCTGCCGCGGCACGGAAACCTGACAACAGATTATGCTGAAACGACCCGGTTCCCCTTGGGAATTTGATGACTCATGCCTCGGGCATGGGTCTAGCATGAGCAGTAAAAACAGGAGACGACTCACCATGCTCGACCCTCGCCAGCCTCTTCCCGCAACGGCCCTCCAAGACGACGCCGACCCGGCCGAAACCGCCGAATGGCGCGAAGCGCTGCAGTCCCTGCTGCAAGCCGACGGGGCCGAGCGTGCCGGCTATGTGCTGGAAAGCGTGCTGGGCCACGCCGCCTCGCTCGGCCTGCGCGCCAACAGCCAGACCCGCACCGCCTACCTGAACACCATTCCCGCCGACCAGGAACCGCCCTTCCCCGGCAACCTGGCCGTCGAAGAGCGCATTGCCCGCATCAACCGCTGGAACGCGCTGGCGATGGTGGTGCGCGCCAACCAGGCGCATGGCGAGCTGGGCGGCCACATCGCCAGCTACGCCTCGGCCGCCGACCTGTTCGAAGTCGGCTTCAACCATTTCTTCCGCGCGCGCTCTGAGGGCGACCCCGGCGACATCGTCTACATGCAGCCGCACTCGGCCCCCGGCGTGTACGCGCGCGCGTTCCTCGAGGGCTTCCTGGGCGAAGACGATCTCGCGCACTTCCGCCAGGAAATCACCGCCACCACGCGCGGTCTGCGAGGCCTGTCCTCCTATCCACACCCGTGGCTGATGCCCGACTTCTGGCAGTTTCCCACCGGTTCCATGGGCATCGGCCCCATCAACGCGATTTACCAGGCGCGCTTCATGCGCTACCTCGAGCATCGTTCGCTGGTGCCTGGCGCCGACCGCAAGGTCTGGGGCATCTTCGGCGACGGCGAAATGGACGAGCCCGAGTCCATCGCGGCGCTCACCCTCGCCGCCCGTGAAAAGCTCGACAACCTGATCTTCGTCGTCAACTGCAACCTGCAGCGGCTGGACGGCCCGGTGCGCGGCAACGGCCGCATCATCGACGAGCTGGAAACCCTGTACGCGGGCGCGGGCTGGAACGTCATCAAGCTCGTCTGGGGCAGCGACTGGGACGCGCTGCTGCGCCGGGACACCGGTGGCGCGCTGGCGCGCGCCTTCGCCAACACCGTGGACGGGCAGTTCCAGACCTTCGCAGCCAACGACGGCGCTTTCAACCGCGCCCATTTCTTCAACCAGAATCCCGAGCTGGCCGCGCTGGTGGCCGATTGGTCCGACGAAGCCATCGACCGCCTGCATCGCGGCGGCCACGACATGGTGAAGATCCACGCCGCCTACCACCGCGCCGCGCGCCATCGGGGCCAACCCACCGTCATCCTCGCGCAGACCAAGAAGGGGTTCGGCATGGGGTCGGCCGGCCAGGGCAAGATGACCACCCACCAGCAGAAGAAGCTGGACGACGAGGCGCTCCTCGCCTTCCGTGACCGCTTCGCCCTGCCGATATCCGACGCCGACTGCCTGGCCCTCAAGTTCTACCGGCCGGCCGACGACAGTGCGGAAATGCGCCACCTGCAGGCGCGCCGTGCCGCATTGGGCGGGTACATCCCGCGCCGCAATGCCGAGGCGCCGCGCCTGACGCCCCCCGAGGCAGACCACTGGGCGCGCTTCGCCCTGGCCGCCGACGGCAAGGAAATGTCCTCCACGATGGCCATCGTGCGCATGCTCACCGCGCTGCTCAAGGACGCCACCGTCGGGCCGCGCATCGTGCCCATCGTCGCGGACGAGGCGCGGACCTTCGGCATGGCCAACCTGTTCCGGCAGATCGGCATCTATTCCGCGCAAGGGCAGCTCTACGAGCCTGAGGACATCGGCTCGGTGCTGTACTACCGCGAGGCCCGCGACGGCCAGATCCTCGAGGAAGGCATCACGGAGGCCGGCGCCATCTCGTCATGGACCGCCGCCGGCACCAGCTATTCGGTCAACGGCCTGCCGATGCTGCCCTTCTATATCTAC
>DALZRX010000611.1:0-2554 GCA_032015805.1 Achromobacter sp. | reverse complement strand
GGATTCCGCCGGGCGCATCTACACGCCCCGCGCACCCCAGGCCGACGACGCGCCGTGCTCGGGTGGTTTCAGCTTGGCGGGCGCTGGGGCGGGTTGGGTTCTTCAGGTTTTTTCCAGCGTCTGCGCGGGTTTGTCGCATCTTGCGGGGCCCGCGGCCGATCGGCCGCGCGGGCGGCCTCCGGGCGCTTACGCTGTGTCTTGCGTCGGGGGGGATGACGCTTCGCGCTTGCGAGGCCGGTCGTACTCGGGTGTCTGACACCCTTGCGGCACGTCCGCGGCATGACGGCAGTCTTCGCAGGGTGTCTGAGACCCTCTCCGATGTGACGGCAACACCGGTAAACTGCGCGGTCATGCGGCGCCGGTGGGCGGCCGGACTTGTTCATCCTCTGGAGAGCTTTACACCATGATCCGTTATCTGGTCCTTTCGGCTTCGCTGGCGATGGCTGGCAGCGCTGTGGCCGCGCCGTCGTTCAATTGCGCCAAGGCTTCCACGCCGGTTGAGAAGTCCCTTTGCGGCAATTCGCGGCTGGGGGATCAGGATGCGGCCATTGCGCAGCAGTTCAAGATTGTGCGCGGTGAACTGGATGCGGAAGCGGCCAAGGCGTTGGTTGCCGATCAGAAGTATTTCCTTGGTGTGCGCGACAACGCGTATGCGGAGCCCTACGCGCAGAGCACGCCTTTCGAGGCGCTTACCGACACCATGCGTTACCGTCTGGCGTTCCTGAAGGCGATCAATCCCAAGCCGGCCGACGGATTTGTCGGCAAGTGGAGGAACATCGAAGGCGAGATCGAGATCAAGCAGAATTCGCGTGGCGAGTTGCTGGTGGCGGCGAATTCGGCGCGGCCGTATAGCGGGAACTGGGTTTGCGATTTGAGTGGCAGGGGCGTCGTGGCGGGTGACACGCTGACGGTGACCTATCAGGACGGTGAGCCGTGGGCGTTGACGCTCAAGCGCCGCGGCGCGGTACTGGTGGCTCAAGACGTACCGCCGGCCGGGGCCAAGGAGGTCGGCTTCGGACCGCCCTACTGCGGCATGAACGGCGGTTTGCGAGGCAACTGGTTCGCAGTGCGCTGATCGCCATCGCGTCGCCGCGAGTGACCTGATGCGCGGTTGCCCGCCACGTCAGGTCGCTCCATTTGCTATTCCCGGCCCTTCCCCGATCACTCCAGCTTGATGTTCGCGGTCTTGATCAGGTCGCGCCACTTTGCGATTTCGTCGTGCACGAACTTGCCGAATTCTTCCGGTGAGCCGGGTTTGGGTTCTGCGCCGGCCGCGATCATTGCCTTTGCCGTGCCCTCGTCCGACAGGACTTTCACCATGTCTGCGTTGATGCGCTTGACGATGTCGGGCGGGGTGCCTTTGGGCGCCATGACGCCGCTCCACGAGTAGGCCTCGTAGCCGGGCAGGCCGGATTCGGCGATGGTGGGGATGTCCGGAACCATGCTGGACCGGGTGGGGTTGCCGACGCCCAGGGCGCGGATCTTGCCGCCCTTCAGGTGGGGTACCGCGGAGGGGCCGTCGGCGAACATGACCTGGACCTGGCCGCCCAGCAGGTCCTGCATGGCGGGTGCGCTGCCGCGGTAGGGGACGTGCTGGATGCGCACGCCCGCCATGGCGTTGAAGAGTTCGCCGGCCAGGTGCGTGCCGCCGCCGGTGCCGGAGGAGCTGAAGGACAGCTTGCCGGGGTTCTGCTTGGCGTAGGCGATCAGTTCGCCGACGGTGTTGACCGGCAGCGACGCATTGACGACGAGCACGATGGGAAACACCGCGGCCATGCCGACGGGGACGAAATCGGTGGTGATGTCGTAGCTGAGGTTGTTGCGCAGGCTGGGCAGGACTGTGTGATGGATGGAAGCGAAAAAAAAGTTGTAGCCGTCGGGCTCGGCCTTGGCGGCAAACTGGGCGCCGACGATGCCGCCCGCGCCCGACTTGTTGTCCACGACGGTGGGCACGGACCAGAGCTGGCCCAGGGGCTGCGTGGTGAACCGGGCGGTGGTGTCCACGGGCCCGCCCGCGGGAAAGGGCACGATGAATGTCACGGCGTGGCCTGGCCACGTCGCGGCGCGGGCCCAGGAAGGAAGCATGGCGGCGGCGCACGCAGCGCCCAGCCCCGCAAGGACGCGGCGGCGGTCTTGATGGATCACGGCAGTCTCCTGAGTCTTGTTCTGTTCACGGCTGGACATCGCGCACTGCCGTCCGCCGCTGTTTTTTATTATTTGCCGATTGCCGGGATACGCCGCTACGTATTTGCAAAAGCCCCTCTTTCGCGCGGGCTGAAGAAGCGCCCGCCATGCACGTGCGCCCCCTGCGTGGCGGCGCTACGGCGCATGGACTAGTGCATCCGGGTCAGGGTAAACCTCGAGCCGCACGGGATAGCGGCGCGCACTGCCTTGATCATTGCTGGTCGCGCGCGGCCCGCTGCACGTGGCCGATGAAACACTCGGCGAAGCTGGGCAGGTCGCGGCCGCGTTGGCGGCATAGCAGGCGGTCGCGCAGGGCCCATGGATCGTCGAGCTTGAGCACGTGCAGGGCGTCGGGACGGCTGTAGCGCGC
>DALZRX010000610.1:0-2570 GCA_032015805.1 Achromobacter sp. | reverse complement strand
CGCCTGCCGACAGCCGCCAGCGCCACGGTTGACGCGGGCTGGGGCGATCGTTCGCCCCGGCCGGCTATCGCAACAGACGCCCCACCGTCTCCACCACGCGGCGCACATCCTCGGCCGACACGTCCAGATGCGTCACCAGCCGGGTCGGACCGCCGTACACGGCGCGCATCAGGATGCCGTCCTTGGCAAGCGCCTCCGTCAGCGCGTCGCAGCGCGACGGCTCGAATTCCGCAAAGACCATGTTGGTGTCCTGGCTCAACACCTTGACGCCCGGGATGGCGCGCAGGCCTTCGGCCAGCAGCCGCGCGTTCTCGTGGTCCTGGGCCAGGCGCTCCACGTTGTGCTCAAGCGCATACAGGCACGCCGCGGCCAGCACGCCGGACTGGCGCAGACCGCCGCCCAGCATCTTGCGCCAGCGATGTGCGCGCGCGATCAGTGCTTCGCTGCCGACCAGCACCGATCCCACCGGCGCGCCAAGCCCCTTCGAAAAGCAGATGGACACCGTGTCGAACGGCTGGCAGAGCTCGGCCACGGGCTTGCCGCTGGCGACGGCGGCGTTGAACACGCGCGCGCCGTCCAGGTGGGTGGAAAGGCCCTGCTCGCGCGCCCAGGACGTCGCGGCGTGTATGTAGGTGGCCGGAATCAACTTGCCGTGGAAGGTGTTTTCAAGGGCCAGGAGGCGCGTGCGCGCGAAGTGCGGGTCGCCTTTGGGCTTGAGCGCTGCGGCGAGCTTTTCCAGCGGCAATGAGCCATCCGGCGCGTGTTCGATAGGCTGGGGCTGAATGCTGCCCAGCACCGCCGCGCCACCCCCCTCGTACTTGTAGGTGTGCGCGAGTTGGCCCACCAGGTATTCGTCGCCACGGTCGCAATGCGCCATGAGCGCGGCCAGGTTGCTTTGCGTGCCCGACGGAAAGAACAGGCCGGCGGCCTTGCCGGTGCGTTCAGCCAGGGTCTTTTGCAGGCGGATCACGGTGGGATCGTCGCCCATCACGTCGTCGCCCATCGGGGCACTGGCCATCGCCTGCAACATGGCCGCGCCGGGCCGGGTGACGGTATCGCTACGCAGATCAATCATGAAGGTTTCCAGGGAACAGGAGAACGGAACTTCGAAAAGGTCAGTCGGCACGCGCCGCCGGGGCCGCGCGGCTCACGACAAAGATGCCGGCCAGGATCAGCACCATGCCGCCCAGCTCGGCCGGGGTGGGACGTTCGGACAGAATTGCCCACGCCAGCAACATGGCCACGACGGGCACGCCCAGACTGGACAGTCCGGCAATCGATGCGGGCACCCGGCGCACGACCTGCAGCCACAACAGCCAGCCCGCCGCCGTGGCGATCAGCACAATGTAGGTCATGCCGGTCCAGAGCGGCCAGCCCCATTGCGCGGTCATCTGCGGCACCAGGAAGGCCACGGGCACCATCACCAGGCCGCCAAACAGCATCTGCCAGGCAGTGAACGTCATCACGTCCGGCGCGTGGCGGTCGAACATGCGCTTGGACAGCACCGTGCCCACGCCCCAGCACAGACCGCTGCCCAGGCCCAGCAACACCGGACGGATGTCGCCCAGCCCGCTCCAGGGTTCGACAAAACAGACCAGGCCGACGGCGGCCAGCGCGATGCCGGCCGCGTGGCGGGCGGTGGGACGCTCTCCCAGCAGCCACCAGGCGAACAGCACCACCCAGAACGGCATGGTGTAGGCCATGAGCGACACCTTGCCGACGCCACCGCTCACCAGCGCGGTCTGCACGAAGCCCTGAAAGCCTGCCGTCTGGGTCAGGCCGATCAGCAGGGTCAGTTTCCAGGGCGGCATCGATAGCGGCCGGCGCGTGGCGATCACCAGCGCGAAGAGCACCAGGCTGCCCACCACGTAGCGCAGCGCCACGAAGTCGAACGGACCGATGTAGGGCACGATCAGCTTCATCGCAATCCAGCTCCCCGCCCAGACCAGGATGGTGCTGAACATCAGGGCAAGCCCTGCGCGATCGAAACTGCTGCTCACGGGTGTGGCTCCATGCAAGAATTTTTGGCGATCAGGAAAGACGACGCCCGTGCTGCGACTTGCCGGCACGGGCGTCCTCATTATGCGCCTGTCGCGCTGCAAATGGCCGGGGGCCCGGCCGCCTGCATTTACATCGGCTTGGAGAGCTGCTCCAGGATGGCGGGGTTTTCCAGCGTGGACACGTCCTGCGTCACTTCCTCGCCCTTGGCGACCACGCGCAGCAGGCGGCGCATGATCTTGCCCGATCGGGTCTTGGGCAGGTTGTCGCCGAAGCGGATGTCCTTGGGCTTGGCGATGGGACCGATCTCGCGGGCCACCCAGTCGCGCAACTGCTTGGCGATGGCCTGGGCCTCTTCGCCTTCCGGGCGCGAGCGCTTGAGCACCACGAAGGCCACGACGGCCTCGCCGGTCGTGTCGTCGGGGCGGCCCACGACAGCGGCCTCGGCCACCATTTCGTGCGCGACGAGCGCCGATTCGACTTCCATCGTGCCCAGGCGGTGGCCCGAAACGTTCAGAACGTCGTCGATGCGGCCCATGATCCAGAAGTAGCCGTCCGCATCGCGCTGCGCG
>DALZRX010000609.1:0-2570 GCA_032015805.1 Achromobacter sp. | reverse complement strand
CGCCGGCAGACCGTGGGACCAGGCCGCCGCGCCGCCACACAGCAGCGCCGCCGCCCCGATTGCAATGCCAGTCCTGACAAACATAAGCGCCTCTCGGTGGATACTCCGTCCGGGACATCAGGACGGAAACAGAATCGGAATCAGCGTCACGCTGACCAGCATGGAAAACAGGGTCAACGGCGTGCCCAGCTTCAGGTAGTCGATAAACCCGAAGCCCCCCGCCACGCTCACCAGCGCATTGGAGGGTGTCGAGACGGGCGACATGAACGCCGCGGATGCCCCGATGGCGACGGTCATGGCAAAGGCATAGGGGGAAGCGTGCAGGTTTTCGGCGATGCTGATCGCCACCGGCCCCATCAACACCGCCGTCGCGGTTCCAGACACCACCACCCCCAGGCAGACCGTCGCCAAGAACACCACCGCAAGCTGCCCGTAGATGCCCCAGCCGCCCGAAAACTGCAGCAGGAACTGCGCGGCCAGGTCCACGCCGCCGCTGCGGTTCAGCGCCAACGCGAACGGCAGCATCCCCACGATCAGGATCAGCGCCCGCCAGTTGATGGACCGGTAGGCCACGTCGAGCGTGACACACCCGAACGCGCCCATCAGCAGCGCGCCTACCAGGCCCGCCATCACGTTCGGCACCCAGTCGGTCAGCATCAGGAAGATCACGGTCGCCAGCGCCAACAGCGCGTGGATGGCGCGATTCGGCACCGGAATCAGGGAGTCCGCCTCGACCGGCATCGCCAGGCTCACCAGATCGTGCTCTTCCGCCTGCAGCGAAAAGATGCCCGCCCACGGCCCCACCACCAGCAGCGTATCGCCGACGCGCATGCGGACTTCAGGCAGGTCGCGCAGCGCCTTCTTGCCGCGCCAGAGCCCGACGATGAAGAGCCCGTGGCGTTCCAGCACCACCGAGTCCCGCGGGGTCGCGCCGACCAGCCGGGACTCCGCCGGCACGATCACTTCCACCATGCCCACGTCGCGCGCCTGGTCCGAGAAATAGACGCCGGACACCGCCAGCCGCGTAAGCCGATGACGGCCGCAGAAGTCATCGATGTCGAACGCGGGCGCATCCAGGTCCATCAGCAGGACGTCGCCGGCTTCAAGCACGTCGTCGGCCGTGGCGCGCATCACCGCACGGGCGAACCGCGAATTGCGCTCGATGGCGATGACGCAGGCGGACTTGCCCAGTTCCGGACCGCAGATACCCAACTGACGTCCCACCAGGTCGGAGTTTTCCTGGACGAGCAGGCGGTACGCCCGGTTCTGCAGGGAGTACTTCGTGGCCCAGTCGCCCAGGCTTGGCCGGTTGGTCCCGCGGCGGCCCTGGCCGGCGTCGATCAGCCGCCGCGCGAACAGCATGTAGGCGATGCCGCCGGCCAGCACGACAATGCCGATGGGCGTGAAGTCGAAGAAGCCGAAGCCCTCGTAGCCGGCGTAGGTCAGCGCGCTGTTCAGGACCAGGTTGGACGTCGTGGCCACCAGCGTCAGCATGCCGCTGATGGCCGCTGCCGTTCCCATGGGCATGAGGATCCGGCGGCTGGCCATGCCGGTCTTGCGCGCGATGCGCAGCACGATCGGGATGAAGATGGCGACCACTGCGGTGGAGCTCATGACGGAGCCCATCGCCCCGACCGCCCCCATCACCAGCAGGACCAGCCAGCGCTCGCTCTTGCCGCCATGCCGCAGCAAAAGGTCACCCACCGACTGCGCGACGCCGGTGCGGACCAATCCCTCGCCCACCACGAACAGGCAGGCGATCAGGATGATCGCGGGATTTGAGAACCCGTCCAGCGCCTCGCGGTAACTGACCGTGCCGCTCAGCGGCAGCAACAGCATCACCAGCAGCGCCACCGCATCCGACCGGGGCCGCCCGATGACGAACAGCACGACGGCCGTGCCCAGGATGGTGAGGACGATCGCCAGTTCGCTGCTCATCGTTGACGTTGCTCCGCTGTCCCGGGCTAGAAGGCAGTATTGCCGGTGCTGATCGCCCAGACGCCAATCCCGCACGAGACCAGCACCAGCAACAGGATCGGCCACTCGTACGGCGCAAAGATGTTGCCGCGCTGCTCGCGCCGTGAGATCAGGAAAAGGATCGTCCCGGGCGCATAGATGACGCACGACAGGACGAAGTACCGGAAGCCGCCGGCATACACCAGACCGGCCGCATAGACCGAGGCCACCACCGCCAGCGCCAGTTCGGCCTTGCGCCGCCTGCTCCAGCCGTTATAGGTTTCGCCGCGCATTGCCAGCTTCAGGCCGAACGCCGCCACGAAGAAGTACGGGATCAGGCACATCGAGCTGGCCATGTTCTTCAGGAGCACGAAGGTGTCCTCGGTGAAGAGCGTGACGATCAGGAAGAGCTGCACGATGCCGTTGCTGAGCCACAGCGCTGCCGCCGGCACGCCGTGGCGGTTTTCGCGGCCCAGGAACGACGGCATGATGCCCGCGCCCGCCGCGGCGCGCAGCACTTCAGCCGCGAGCAGGATCCAGGCAAGATAGGCGCCCGCCACCGACACCATCAGCCCCACGCTGACCAGCACGCTGCCCCATGGCCCGACCACGGC
>DALZRX010000608.1:0-2573 GCA_032015805.1 Achromobacter sp. | reverse complement strand
CTCGACGCTCATGCGCACCGGCACGCGCGGATCGCGGCCGATGGCGCGGTCGACCTTGCCCGCGGCAGCGAGCCAGCCATGCGCCAGGGCGACGTATTCGCGGCCCATGCTGCGCGCCTGGAGCTGGCGCACCAGGTGGGTCTGGGCGATTTCGTTGCGGGCCACCACCATCAGTCCGGAGGTATCCTTGTCCAGCCGGTGCACGATGCCGGCGCGGGCGACCTGGGCGAGTTCCGGGTAGCGATGCAGCAGGCCGTTGAGCAACGTGCCGCTCCAGTTGCCGGCGCCCGGATGCGTGACCAGGCCAGCAGGCTTGTTGACGACGATCCAGTCCGGACTTTCGGCGATGACGCCAAAGTCGACGGGTTCGGGCGTGAAGGCCTGGGCGTCGGGCGCGGGCTGCGCCCAGATGGTGAGTTCGTCCCCGGGGCCGACCGTCTGGCGAATCTTGCCCGGCGCCCCGTTGACCAGGACGTTGCCGGATTCGATCCAGCCTTGCAGGCGATTGCGGGAATGGTCGGGCAGGAGGCCCGCGAGGACCTTGTCGAGCCGGTCGGCGCGCGTGGCGGACGGCACGGTTACAAGTTGCGGCTCTCCGCGGCCGGATTCGTCGAGATTTTCGTCGGCGCTATCGTCGGAAACAAGATCTGCGCGGGCGGCTGTATCAGACATGGAGACAAATCATATAATCAGCCTGCCATGCTAACACCAAGGATACGATTCTCGTGATTCACCACCCTGCAGCTCCCTCGAACCCCGCATCCCGCAGCGGGTCGGTTTTGCGCGTGGTCATCGCGCTATTTGCCGTCCTCGTCATCGCCGGTTGCAGCGGGGCGGACGGCAAGTACGACAAGACCACCAACTGGAGCGCAGAACAACTCTACGCGGACGCCAAGGCCGAAATGGCGTCGGGCGGCTGGAAGGAAGCGCGCGAGCGCCTGACCGCCATCGAGAGCCGCTATCCCTTTGGCGTCTATGCGCAGCAGGCGCTGCTCGAACTGGCCTACGTCAACTGGAAGGACGGCGAGAACGAACAGGCGCTCGCCGCCATCGACCGCTTCCAGCAGCTCTATCCCAATCACCCGGGCACCGACTACGCGCTGTATCTGAAAGGCCTGATCAACTTCACGCCGGCCAGCGCCTTCATGAGCAACATCACCGGCCAGGATCCGGCCGAGCGCGACCCCAAGGGCCTGCGCGCGTCCTATGACGCCTTCACCGAGCTGATCAAGCGCTACCCGGAAAGCAAGTACAGCGTGGACGCCGAAAAGCGCGTGGCATGGCTGGTCAACACCATCGCCATGAACGAAGTGCACGTGGCCCGCTACTACTACGAGCGCGGCGCCTACGTGGCCGCGGCCAACCGCGCGCAGACCGTGATCACCGATTTCGAGGGCGCCCCGGCCACCGAAGAGGCGCTCTACCTGATGGTCGAGTCGTACGACAAACTGAACATGACCGAGCTGAAGAACGACGCGCAACGGGTCTATGAAAAGAACTACCCCAACAGCGAATTCCGCACCAAGGGCCTGAAGGCCGACAAGAGCTGGTGGAATCCGTTCAACTGATTCCGCCCGCATGGGAAGAAAAAAGCCCTTCGCATGAAGGGCTTTTTTACGCCTGTGTGCAGCGGGTCTACGCGTCGTCGCCGGGGCCGCGCTTGCGCCGGTAGAACGCCAGCACTTCTTCCAGTTCGCGGGTGCGCGCAAACGGCGGCAGGCCGCGCCACAGGCGTTTCCCGTAGGGCTTTTCCACGAGCCGCGCGTCGCCGACCATCAGCACGCCCCAATCCGATTCCGTGCGGATCAGCCGGCCCGCGCCTTGCTTGAGGGAGATGGCGGCTTCCGGCAACTGGTATTCCGCAAAGGGGTTGCCGCCTTGCGCCCGGCAGGCGCGCAGGCGCGCTTCGATGACCGGGTCGTCGGGCGGCGCGAACGGCAGCTTGTCGATCGCCACCAGCGTCAGCACGTCGCCCGGCAGGTCGATGCCTTCCCAGAAGCTGGCGCTGCCCACGAGCACCGGATGCTTGAGCTTGCAAAAACGGTCAAGTAGATCGCGGCGGGTGCCCTCGCCTTGCTTGAGCAGCGGCCAGTCATGCCCGGCGTCGTCAAAGGCGTCGGCCAGCAGATTGGCGACCTTGTCCACGGCCCGCAGCGTCGTACAGAGCACGAGCGTGCCGCCCGGGCTGGCCTCAAGCAGCGGCAATAGCGTCTGGACGAAGCGGTCCAGGAACTGCGGCGATTGGGGTTCGGGCATGCCACGCGGCACGAACAGCAGCGCCTGCTCGGGGTAGTCGAATGGCGACTCCCATTTGCCGGTGCGCGCGGTGTCCAAGCCGAGCTGACTGGTGAAGTGCGTGAATTCGCCGTTCACCGACAGCGTGGCCGAAGTCATGATCCAGGCCTGGCCCGGCTTGCGGAACTTGGAAAAGGCCTGCGCCACCGACAGCGGCGCCGAGTGCAGGCGCACGTGATGCAGGCCGTGCTCGACCCAGCGCACCGCGGGGCCGGTCCATTGCTCGGCGAGCGCCGCCCCCTCGAGCAGGGCCGCGGGTGTGGACGGACCGTCGCCCA
>DALZRX010000607.1:0-2582 GCA_032015805.1 Achromobacter sp. | reverse complement strand
CGTGGCAGCGCTGAATGTCGAGGCGGCGCGCGCCCAGTACCGCATCCAGCGCGCGGACCTGGCGCCCAGCATCGGCGTCGCGGGCCAAAACTCCGCCCAGCGCACGCCTGCCGACCTGTCGCCCAGCGGCCAGGCCACCACCAGCCACAGCTATCAGGTCGGCGCCGCGATGTCCGCCTGGGAACTTGACCTCTTCGGCCGCATCCGCAGCCTCAGTGATCAGGCGCTGGAATCCTATCTGGCGCTGGACGAAACGCGCACGGCGACGCAGCTCACGCTCATTGCGGAAGTTGCGAATGCTTACCTGACGCTGCGTGCGGACCAGGAGCTGCTCAGCCTGACGCGCGACACCCTGAAGAGCCAGCAGGATTCGTATGACCTGACCAAGCAGAGCTACGACCAGGGGCTGTCAACGGCGCTGGACCTGAGCCAGGCGGAAGTCTCGCTGCGCACGGCGCAGCGCAACCTCTCGCAATACACGCGTCAGGCCGCCCAGGACCGCAATGCCGTCGTGCTGCTGGTGGGCCAGCCGCTGTCGCCGGAGATGTCGGCGGCGCTGGACAACGCGATCAAGCTGGACGACGGCATGCTGCCGACCACGCTGCCCGCAGGCCTGCCGTCGGACCTGCTGGCCCGCCGTCCGGACATCCGGGCGGCCGAGCACCAGCTCAAGGGCGCCAACGCCAACATCGGCGCGGCGCGCGCCGCGTTCTTCCCGACCATCAGCCTGACCGGTTCGGCCGGTACCGCCAGCGCCAGCCTGGGCGGCTTGTTCGAGGGCGGTTCCGGGGCGTGGAGCTTCGTGCCCCAGATCACCGTGCCGATCTTCGCGGGCGGCTCGCTGCTGGCGGGGCTTGACCTGGCGAAGGTGCAGAAGAACATCCAGGTGGCCCAGTACGAAAAGTCCATCCAGACGGGTTTCCGTGAAGTGGCGGATGCGCTGGCCGGGCGGGGTACCTTGGATGAACAGATCGAGGCGCAGCGCTTGCTGGTGGATGCAAACCAACGCGCCTATGACGCGTCGGAACAACGTTTCCGGCAAGGCATCGACGACTACCTGAGCGTGCTGGATTCGCAGCGCTCGCTGTACACCTCGCAACAGGCGCTGGTCGACACGCGCCTTGCGCGCCTGGCCAACCTGGTCACGCTGTACAAGGTGCTGGGCGGCGGATGGACGGAGCGCACGGCAGCGGCGCCTGCCACGCCCGCCGGCTGATTCCCGCGCACGGGCTTCGCGCGAGCCATGCAAAACGGGCCGATCGCAAGATCGGCCCGTTTTCTTTTTCTGCCAGACGCGGACGTCAGGTGCGCTTCTTGGCGATCAGTCCCACCACGAACAGCACGATGATCGCGCCGACGACGGACGCGATCCAGCCTGCGGGTTCGCCGGGCTGGTACCACCCCAGCGACTGGCCCAGGAAGCCGGCCACGACGGCGCCGATGATGCCCAGAATGGTGGTCATGATGATCCCCATGTTCTGGTCCCCGGGCATGATGGCGCGGGCGATGAGTCCCACGATGAACCCGACGATGATCATGATGATGATGCTCATGCGCGTACTCCTTACTAGAGGAAAAGGGGGCAATGTGCACTGATGATACCCACGCCCCACGCGCCGTCGCTGTAACAACTGGTGTGCAGACCCGCCGGCGCAAAAGGGTGGTGCCAAGCGCCGGGCCGCCGGCCTGCGGTTCCGTCAGGAGGTGATGTCGATGAGCTGGCGAACGTCCTTGGTCAGCGCTTCGATGCTGTCGGTGTCCGATGCGAGCAGGCGCGCCTGGCCATCCTTGTCGAAGATATACACGCCACGGCTGTGCGTCACTTCGTACATGTCGGCGTCGTCGCCGGGGCGGGGCTTTTCGATCTGGTAGGCCACCCGATAGCGCCGCGCCAGGTCCGCGATCTGCCTTTCGTCGCCCGTCACGCCGATGGCGCTGTTGTTGAAGGCGTTGACGTAGGCCTGCAGGATGTCCGGGGTGTCGCGGTGCGGATCCACGCTGACAAAGAGGATGCGCACGTCCTTGGCCTTGTCGCCCAGGTTCTGCAGCACCGCGGTCAACTGCGCCATGGTCGTGGGGCAGATATCCGGGCAACTGGCATAGCCAAAGAACAGCAGTACCGTCTTGCCCTTCAAGTCTTCGCTGCTGACCGTCTTGCCGCCCGCGCCGGGCAACGAGAACTTCAAATCCGGCAGGTGGCCCTTCACGTTGTAGAGCGTCCAGTCCACGTTTCTGTCGCCGCAGGCGGCAAGAAACACACACAAGGCCAAAAGCAGGCCGCGCAGGGCGCGGCCGGGGATCAGGTGTCGCATGGGTCCAGTAGCCGGAAAGGGGTAAACCTTTCGGATTCTACCTGCTGGGCAGCGCGAGGGCTTGCGCGGCCGCAATGCCTTGTGTCCGCAAGAAGTCCAGGTCAAAAAAACGGCCCGCTCGAGAGCGGGCCGATTCTGGACGCGGTGGGACCGCGGCGGCTGCGTAGCGGACTACGTCAGCCAGCCGTCATGCCGCTGTGGCGCAGCAGCGCGTCGATGCGTGGCGCGCGGCCGCGGAACGCGGCGAACGATTCGGCCGCCGGGCGCGAG
>DALZRX010000606.1:0-2590 GCA_032015805.1 Achromobacter sp. | reverse complement strand
CCGCCCGCCAACGCCGCGCGCAACTCGGCCGGCGCGAATCCCGCGTTGCCCGCTTGCGTGACGCGCGCGGACAGATCGATCAGGCCCGGCAGCACCGCCAGGCCGTTTGCATCGATGCGGCGATCGGCCTGGAATGCGTCGGGCGGCGCACCCACCGCGACGACGCGGCCGGCTGCAATGTAGAGATCATGCCGGCCGTCCACGCCATTTGCGGGATCGATGAGCCGGCCGTTGGCGATGTGCAGTCTCATGACGCATCTCCGGCCAGCACGCGCAGCACGGCCACGCGCAGCATTTGTTCGAACGCCGCCAGGCGCGCTTCAGTGGGTTCAATGCCTGCGGCGATGTCGCCATCCACTTCCACGCCGGGCACCAGCCGGCCTGCGGGCAACAGCAACATGTCGGGCTTGGCCACCGCGAGCCCCATCGGCGTCAAGCCGTGCGTGCAGGCGTACTCGCGCGCGGAAGGAAGCTGCGCGCCGCTGATCTCTTCCACGTTCAGCGGCAGCGCGATCACCACGTCGGCATCGCTCAAGCACTCGTGCAACGTCGCGCAGGCGCGTACGCCCAGTTGGGCGAGGCCGTCGGGCAGCAGCGTGCGCGGGGCCGCGGCGCGCACCTCGGGTACGCCCAGCGTGGTCAGAAGATGAATGATGGAACGCGCCATGCGCGAATGGCGGATGTCGCCGACCAGCGACACGACGAGGCTGGTGAGGTCGGGCTTGATGTCGATGATGGCCTGTACCAGCGCCAGCGCGGGGACCGGATCGGCGTGCCGGCCATCGCCCGCATTGAGCACGCGCAGGCCCGAGCCGGCATGCACGGCGGCGCAATGCGCCGCGCCGCTCTGGTCGTGTCGCAGGATGAGTACGCCAGGCGCCAGCGCGGCAACGGTCTCGGCCAGCGCCTCGGCGGCCTGCGTCTGCAGCGGCACCGGCAGCATCGACAGGCTGGCCGCAGTGGCAGCATAGGCATCCCGATCCGCGGCGTCCGCATCAGGAAAGCATAGAAAAACCGGCACCTCTTGCGCGGGCGCCGGCTGCGCACCGGCGGCGGCATTTGCGCGCGCCATCTCGAGCAGGCGCTCGACGTGGCGGCGGGGCAGTCCTTCCGTCGTCAGCAGATGCGTGAGTTCGCCGCGGCGATCGAGTTGCGGATTGAGCATGGGCAAGACAGGCCGCGGCCGTCAGACCGCGGGCAAGGCATCAAGGTAGCGTTGCAGGATAACAGCGGCAGCCATCGCGTCGTCCGCGGCATGCGTGCCGAGCAGGCGTTGCGCCTCCATGCTGGAGCCGCGCTCATCCACGAGTTCGACCGCGACGCCAAAGCGGCCATGAAGCTGATTGGCAAAGCGCCGGCAGCGCGCCGTGGCAGGCTGTTCGCCGCCCTCGGCGTCCAGCGCGAGTCCCACGACGACGCGGTGCGGCTGCCATTCCTGCAGCAGCGCCGCGATGCGGCCGAAACGCGCGTCGCGGATCTCGCTGAAGATGATTTCGAGCGGACGCGCCTGGCGCGTCAGCGTGTTGCCGATGGCGATGCCGATCTTCTTCTCGCCAAAATCGAAGGCAAGCAGTGTTTCTTCAGGCATGGCCAGCGTCGCCGGCCAGCATCACGGGATCGATGCCCAATAGCTTGAGCGCGGCGGGATAGCGGTCCTCGGGCGGCACGTCGAAGATGATGTGCGCGTCCGCGCCCACGCTCAGCCAGGCATTCTGCCCCATCTCGCTTTCGAGTTGGCCCGCACCCCAGCCGGCGTAGCCCAGCGTGACCAGCATGCGCGCCGGTCCGTTGCCGTCGGCCACCGCCTGCAGCACGTCGCGCGACGTGGTGAGCGCCATGTCGCCCAGCTTGATGCTGGAACTGTAGTCGCCGGCGGGCGCGTGCAGCACGAACCCGCGGTCCGTCTGGACCGGTCCGCCGAAAAAGACGAACGTGTCTTTGACGGGTCCGATTTCGAGCGTCAGGTCGATGCGTTCGAACAGCGTGCCCAGCGTCAGGTCGGTGGGGCGGTTGATGACCAGGCCCAGCGCGCCCCGATCCGTGTGTTCGCACACGTAGATGACGGAACCCGCCAGACTTCCTTCCACCATGCCCGGCATGGCGATCAGGAACTGGTTGGCGAAGTTGGCCGCCTGGGTGGTGGCGTTTTCGTGGTGTTTTTCCGTCATGGCAACCCCTTCATGGGTAGTCTGAGAAAACCGTTGGGATTGATTGCGCAGACGCAAACGTCATGCCTGGCGGCAGTCCGACGGTTACGAAGGATGGGGTATGCCCCATCTTACGAGCCCTGGCGGAAGTTGTCGGCGAGACGGCTTCAGATTTCCATCAGTTCGAAGTCCTCTTTGCGGGCGCCGCATTCGGGACAGACCCAGTTGGGCGGCACGTCTTCCCAGCGGGTGCCGGGCGCAATGCCTTCGTCGGGCAGGCCGGCCTCTTCGTCATAGACCCAGCCGCAAATCAGACACATCCAAGTACGCATAGTTCTCTCTTACATCAATTCCCCACCGGCATCCCCGCGGCGGGGCAAAGGTGAGGGGCTTCCATTAGAATGGGGACAATCTTACCGAAACCCAATAGGGGTTCCCCTGAT
>DALZRX010000605.1:0-2590 GCA_032015805.1 Achromobacter sp. | reverse complement strand
GAGCGAAACTGAAGTGTTGCCGCCGGAAGTGCCAACGGGCACACCGATGGGTTCCGCGGCAAGCGTGCGGTCGTAGGCTTCGACAGTGTCCTTGCGCGTTCTGCCGCTCGGCTGAGAGTAGATGGCTCGGCCCACGCGCGTGACAATGCGCTCGCCGCTGGCTCCGATGTTGTTGATGGCTGGACCGCTCACCGACAGCGCGCCGCCGGCCGCGATCTGGCTCTTGTCGTTGGTGACGGTCCCCGCAAGGGTCATGGCGCCGCCCGACAGAATCTTGCCGGGGTCGGACGAGACAGTGCGGGTCTCGGTGACGGTTTCCTGGACGTCGTAGATCGTGAGGGTGTACCTCATGCGACTCTGGAAATCCCGGTTGTACGCGGCAATCCGTGTATCGAGCTCATCGAAGGGCCCGCGGTAGGCGTAGAACGCCGCTTCGTAAGCCTGCCGGCGACTGTCTTCTGCGGCCTGGCAGGTCCTGTCATTCAAGCGGCACGGAGGATCGCGCGGCTCCCACTGCGGCTCAGGTCCGGACGGCGGCGTCACGCCGAAAACTTCCCAGATCCGCGCATCGTAGGCGTAGGCGTGTTTCTTCGGTCTGAATACCGGATCGGCTCCGGACTGGTATTCGGGCGCGCAAACTTCTTCGCCATTCCCGCTGTTGCAGACGGTCTTGCGCGGAAACATCACACGCGCGATGGGTCCTTCATCGCCCGTGATTCCTGTGTACCAAGGTGCGTAGTCGAACGGCGGACCGTAACGAGAGGCCGGATAAGTGTCGGAAGGAAGCAGGAACCCGTGCTGGGAGTCGTTCTCCAGAAGGTCGATGCCCTTCTCGCAGCGAGGACGGTCCTTGACGCAGAACCAGTTGGATTCCATGTCGTACATTTCCGTGGAGCCCGAGGGCGTCACGTACAGCTTGGGCACATTCAACACCGGCACCACTTCGCTGGTGTAGTTCGTATTGATGTTCTGCAGCGAAGCCGCGGAAATCACCGCGTTCCCCGCCGCCTCGATCGTCGCACCCGCATTGACGAGCGACGCAGCCTGTCCCACAGCCTTGCCCCCCGCATCCAGCGCGTTGCCGATGCGCAAGTCCCCGCCGGCATAGATCAGCCCATGCTCGCGGTTCACCAGCGAACCCACGCCAATATCCAGATCACCACGCGACGCAATTACCGCGCCGCCGCCGGGCCCCGATCCGTTGACCAGTTCCCCGGCACGGATGGCGATGGTATTGCCGTAGATACGGCCGAAGTTGTCGACGCGGCCTGCGTTGATGTTGGTCTCGCCGCCGTCGATGAGGCCCGAGTTGGTCAGGCCGTTCGTGACGTTGATGGTGTTGTTGCGACCGGCCAGCAGTTCGCCGCTGGCCTGGTTGTTGAGCGAATTGGCCGTGATGGACAGGTCGCGGCCGGCGCTGACGGTGGCACTGTTGTCCATGTTGCCGCCCACCGCCATCGTCAGGTCGCGGCCTGCGGCGATGTCGCCGGTCTGGTTGAGCGAACCGGTGTAGGTGAACGAGAGATCCTGCGCGGATTGCAGCAGGCCCAGGCCTTGCAGCGCCTGGATCGTGACGGCTAGGCGTTCGCCTGCCATCACTTTGCCCTGGGCATTCTTCAACACCGCCGCCTTGACCGTCGCGTAGCGCCCGGCTGCGATTTCGCCGCCGGTGTTGTCGAGTTCTCCGGTGTCGAGGGTCAGGTCCTGGCTGGCGCTGATTGAACCGCCCTGGTTGTTGATGCCGCCGGCCACGAGGGTGGCGGTTTTGGCGAGCACGCCTTTGGGCGGCGATCCGGCTGCGGTCAGCGTGGCGCGGTTGTCCAGGCTGGCGGCGTTCAGGGTCAGGGCGTCGTCGGCCTGAATCAGGCCGCCTTGACTGTTCACGGCGCCGGTCGCGACCAGCGTCAGGTCCGAACCCGCCAGCGTGCCGCCGGTATTGCCGATGCGCTTGGCGTCGATGCGGGCGTCGCCCGCGGCGGCGATCAGGCCGTTGGTGTTGTCGAGTTCGCCGCCGAGTTTCAGCGTGGCGTCGCCCGCGGACGTCAGCTTGCCGCCTTGGTTGCGCAGGTTGACGGCGTCGATGTCGAGGCTGCCGCCATGCAGCACCGCGTTGCGCGTGGTGATGTCTCCCGGCGACGTAAGCGCGAGCTTGCCGATGGACGACAGGTTGCCGTTGGACAGGTCCATGCCGCCTGCCGTCAGCGTCATGTCCTTGCCGTCCGCGCTGACGCCCGGGTGGGTGATGAAGGCCGCGGTGAGGTTGAGGCTGCCGGGCAGGCTGAGCGTGCCGTCTTCGCCGACGCCGGCGATGAAACGGCCGCTGTTGGTCAGCGTGCCGAGCGCCGTGGCGTTGACATCGCCGCCCGCGAGTACGGAGCCGGTGTTGTTCAGACCGGTGCCTGACGTCAGACGGGCGGTGCCGTCTGCGGACACGACGCCCGCGTTTTGGAGCAGGCCGCCGGATTGGAGGTCAATGTTTGCGGCGGACTGGATGCGGCCGTCGGCCGTTGTGGTCAGTGCGCCGTTGGCATCGATGGTGACGTTGCCGGCCTGCGTCGCGGCGATGCCGCCGAGCGTGGCGTCGGCGCCC
>DALZRX010000604.1:0-2590 GCA_032015805.1 Achromobacter sp. | reverse complement strand
CTCGGGCGCCCACGACATCATGACGTTGCGGGTCACGCGTTCCGGGTGCGGCATGATGACCGTGAAGCGGCCATCGGCGGTGGTGACCGACGTGAGGCCGCCCGGGCTGCCGTTCGGATTGAACGGATAGGCGTCGGTGGCTTGGCCGTAGTTGTCGATGAAGCGCGCGGCAGCCAGCACGCGGCTGGCGTCGCCCTGCTGCGAGAAGTCGGCAAAGCCTTCGCCATGCGCCACGGCGACCGGAATGCGGGCGCCTTCCATGCCGGCAAAGAAGATCGACGGCGACTTGGCGACTTCGACCATCGACAGACGCGCTTCGTACTTTTCGGACTGGTTGCGCGTGAAGCGCGGCCAGTGCTCGGCGCCCGGGATCATGGGCGCCAGCGCGGCCATCATCTGGCAACCATTGCACACGCCCAGCGCGAAGGTGTCGGGACGCGCGAAGTAGGCGGCGAACTGGTCGGACAGCTTGCTGTTGAAGCGGATGGTGCGCGCCCAGCCCTCGCCAGCGCCCAACACGTCGCCGTAGCTGAAACCGCCGACGGCGACCAGGCCCTGCATCTCGGCCAGGTCCAGGCGACCGGACAGCAGGTCGGTCATGTGGACGTCGATGGCCTCGAAGCCCGAGGTGTCGAACGCCCAGGCCATTTCGACCTGGCTGTTGCAGCCCTGCTCGCGCAGGATTGCCACGCGCGGACGCTTGCCGGTGTTGATGAACGGCGCGGCCACGTCCTCTTGCGGGTCGAAGGCCACGTTCGGGCTCATGCCCGGATCCTTGGTGTCGTTCCAGACATCGAGTTCGGCCTGGGCGCAAGCGGGGTTGTCGCGGCGCGCCATGATGCGGTGGGAGACCTCGGACCAGGCGCGGCCCAGGTCGGCGCGCGGCTGGCTCCAGACCTTGCGGCCGTCGCGGTAGAACTCGACTTCGTCGGCGCCATTCAGGCCGCCGATGACGTGCGAGTGGGCCGACAGGCCCGCGCCGCGCAGGACCTGCATGACGGCGTCGCGTTGCGAGGCCGGTACCTGGATCACGGCGCCCGCCTCTTCCGAGAACAGGGCCTTGAGCGTGAGCTCGTCACGCTGCACGGCGACTTGTTCCGGGCGGATCTTGTAGTCGCCCCAATCCGCCGATTGCGGATCGAACGTCAGCATGTCCAGGTTGACCGAGATGCCGGTGCGGCCGGCGAAGGCCATCTCGACCAGCGTGGCGAACAGGCCGCCATCGGAACGGTCGTGGTAGGACAGGATGGTGCCGGCTTCGGCCAGCGTGCGGATGGTGACGAAGAACGCGCGCAGATCCTGCGGCGAATCGATGTCCGGCACGGTCTGGCCGACCTGGTTATAGGTCTGCGCCAGGATCGAGCCACCCATGCGGTGACGGCCACGACCCAGGTCGACCAGGATCAGGACGCTGTCGCCGGCGTCGGTGCGCAGTTGCGGCGTCAGGCTGGCGCGCACGTCGGAGACTGGCGCGAATGCCGTGATGATCAGCGACACCGGCGCGACGACCTGGCGCTGCTCGCCGTCCTGTTCCCAGGACGTCTTCATGGACAGCGAGTCCTTGCCAACGGGGATGGACAGGCCCGTGGCCTGGCACAGTTCGCTGACGGCGGACACGGTGTCGTACAGGGCGGCATCCTGGCCCGCCACGCCGCAGGCGGCCATCCAGTTGGCCGACAGTTTGATGTCCTCGAGACGCGCCACATCGGCGGCGGCCAGGTTGGTCAGGGCTTCGGCGACGGCCATGCGGCCCGAGGCCGGGGCGTCCAGCATGGCGATGGGGGTGCGCTCGCCCATCGACATGGCTTCGCCGCGGAAGCCTTCGTAGTCGGCCAACGTGACGGCGCAATCGGCGACGGGCACCTGCCACGGACCGACCATCTGGTCACGGCTGGAGAGACCGCCCACGGTGCGGTCCCCGATCGTGATGAGGAAGGACTTGTTGGCCACGGTGGGGTGGCGCAACACGCGGTAGGCGGCTTCGGTCAGGTCGATGCCGGCCAGATCCAGGGGTTCTGACACGCCGGGCAGTCGGGTGACGTCGCGCGTCATGCGCGGCGGCTTGCCCAGGATGACGTCGATGGGTACGTCCACGGGACGCACTTCGGCGTCGCCTTGCGGACGGATCGTGTCCAGGCCGGGCAGGCCTTCGCCGTCCACCACGCGGAGCTGGCGCTCTTCGGTAGCCACGCCAACGACCGCGTACGGGCAGCGTTCGCGGCGGGCGATGGCGTCAAAGCGCTCCAGGTCCTGGGGCAGGATCGACAGGACGTAGCGCTCCTGCGATTCGTTGCTCCAGATTTCAGCGGGCGACAGGCCCGATTCTTCGAGGGGCACGCGTTTCAGGTCGAAGATGGCGCCGCGGCCCGCGTCGTTGACGAGTTCGGGGAACGCATTGGACAAGCCGCCCGCGCCCACGTCGTGAATCGCGATGATCGGGTTGTCTTCGGCCTGCTGCCAGCAGCGGTCGATGACCTCCTGGGCACGGCGTTCGATTTCCGGGTTGCCGCGCTGAACGGAGTCGAAGTCGAGCTCAGCCGAGTTGCTGCCCATGCTGATGCTGGAGGCGGCGCCGCCGCCCATGCCGATG
>DALZRX010000603.1:0-2591 GCA_032015805.1 Achromobacter sp. | reverse complement strand
CCCGCGGTCGCCCTGCTGGTGGCCCACCTGCTGGGCCTGCCGCCGTTGGAAGCGCGCATGCTGCTGCTGTTCGCGGCGCTGCCGACGGCATCGGCCGCCTACGTGCTGGCGATGCGCATGGGCGGCGACGGGCGCATGGTGGCCGTGCTGATCTCGCTGGGCACGTTGTTCTCGGCGGTCACGATCCCGATGTGGCTGCTGCTGGCCGGCCGCGGCTAGGGTTCGCGAAAAAAATGGCCGCCCCGGCAAGGGCGGCCATCTTTTCATGGCGTAGGTAACGCGGGACGGCTTACGACGGCTTGTGCACGTTCGTCATCGAGCCCGGCACGACCCATTCGGCAAACTGCGCCTCGGTCACAAAACCCAGGGCCAGCGCCGATTCCTTCAGCGACAAGCCTTCCTTGTGCGCCTTCTTGGCAATCTGCGCGGCCTTGTCGTAGCCGATGTGCGGGTTCAACGCGGTCACCAGCATGAGGGAACGGTCCACCAGTTCCGCGATGCGCTCGTGGTTGGGCTCGATGCCCGCGGCGCAGTGCTGGTCAAAGCTGGCCATGCCGTCGGTCAGCAGGCGCACCGACTGCAGGAAGTTGTGGATCACCAGCGGCTTGTAGACGTTGAGTTCGAAGTTGCCGCTGGCGCCGCCGATATTGATAGCCACGTCATTGCCCAGCACCTGCGCGGCCAGCATCGTAATGGCCTCGCACTGCGTCGGATTGACCTTGCCCGGCATGATCGAGCTGCCCGGCTCGTTCTCGGGAATGCTGATTTCGCCCAGGCCCGATCGCGGACCGCTCGACAGCCAGCGCACGTCGTTGGCGATCTTCATGAGCCCGGCCGCCAGCGACTTCAGCGCGCCGTGGGCGAACAGCAGCGCTTCGTGAGACGCGAGCGCCTGGAACTTGTTGGGCGCGGAAACGAATGCCGTGCCGGTGGCGTGGGCCAGATCGGCGGACACCTTGGCGCTGAATTGCGGATGCGCGTTCAGGCCCGTGCCCACCGCGGTGCCGCCGATGGCAAGCTGGTGCAGGCCAGGCAGCGTGGCGCGAATCTGCTGCTCGGCCAGGTCAAGCTGGGCCACGTAGCCGGAGAGCTCCTGGCCCAAGGTCAGCGGCGTCGCGTCCTGCAAGTGGGTGCGGCCGATCTTGACGATGTCGTAGAACTTGGCGCTCTTGGCCGCCAGCGTGGCGCGCAGTGCCTTCAGTGAAGGGAGCAGACGATGCTCGACCTCCACGGCGGCCGCCACGTGCATCGCCGTCGGGAAGGTGTCGTTGGACGACTGCCCGCGGTTGACGTGGTCGTTCGGGTGGACCTTGCGTTCTTCGCCCCGCACGCCGCCCAGCAGTTCCGAGGCGCGATTGGCCAGCACCTCGTTCATGTTCATGTTGCTCTGCGTGCCCGAGCCGGTCTGCCAGACGGACAGCGGAAACTCGTTGGGCCACTTGCCCGCGACGACCTCGTCGGCGGCGCGCATGATCGCGTCGGCGATTTTCGGGTCCAGTTCGCCCAGGTCGGCATTGACCTTGGCGGCCGAACGCTTCAATCGCGCCATCGCGTTGACCAGCGGTTCCGGCATCTTTTCGGTCGAAATCGCGAAGAAATGCAGCGAGCGCTGAGTCTGGGCGCCCCACAGGTGATCTTCCGGCACCTCGATGGGGCCAAACGTGTCTTTTTCGATGCGGGTCTTCATGGCGCGTACAACTCCGTGGCGGCGTCAGTCGCGGGCGGCGGCATGCCGTCGGTCACGACATATTGAGAATAAAAATCACTTATAGGTTAGCAGAAACCCGCATTCCTATAATTGCTCCAAACTGTGCTCCGATCCTCGTTTTTTACCACTCGTCTCGCGCCATGTCCGCCCCCCTCGCCACCCTGACCCTGCACTTGCCCGACGAAGCCGCCACCGAGGCGCTTGCGCGCCAGTTTGCGCCGATGGTCACCGGAGCAAAAACCGGCCTGCCAGGCGCATGTATTCATCTCCAAGGCGACCTGGGGGCAGGAAAAACGGCCTTCTCCAGGGCATTGTTGCGTGAAAGCGGCATAACAGGCCGAATCAAGAGTCCAAGCTACGCGCTGCTTGAAACCTATAAAGTTTCTAACTTATACTTCTATCACCTTGATTTTTATAGATTTAGTGATTCGCGCGAATGGTTGGACGCAGGATTCCGGGATTTACTGCGTGACGATGCGGTCGTTTTGATCGAATGGCCGGAGCGGGCCGAAGGCCTTTTGCCCCCTCCTGACCTGCAGATCTGCCTTGCGTATGCAGGCGACGGACGTGACGCCATCCTGACCGCGTACACCGCTCGAGGACAAACATGGTTGAACGCGATTGTCCCCCCGCCCCTGACGGCGCCCTCTCCTCGGCAGGCGCCACCCGCCGACGCCTGATCAGCGTCGCTGCCACGCTGCTCGTCCTGCCGGTTGTGCCGCGGCTGGCCCAGGCAGCAACGATTCTGGCTGTCCGGACCTGGCCGGCCGACGAATACACCCGGGTCACGCTCGAACTGGACAGCGAACTCAAGGCCGAACAATTCACGCTGGAAAATCCCCACCGCCTGGTGGTCGATATCGAGGGACTGACCCTCAGCGCC
>DALZRX010000602.1:0-2592 GCA_032015805.1 Achromobacter sp. | reverse complement strand
GCTGGCGCTGGCCGAACTGCTGCACGCGCTGGCGCCGCACCTGAAAGGCGTCTTCGGCGGCGAGGCGGGCGTGTCCGCCATGCGCATGCCGGCCTGGGGCTTCACCTTCGGTTCCGACATCGAGGTGTACTACCTGGTGCTGGCGTGGGTGCTGGTGTCGCTGGCCGCGCTCTACGGCCTGACGCGCACGCCGCTCGGCCGGCTGACGCTCGGCCTGCGCGAGAACGCCAACCGCCTGCGCTACCTGGGCTATCGGCCGCATGCGCTCAAGACCATGGTGTTTGCGTTGTCGGCCATGTTTGCCGGCATCGCGGGCGGGCTGCAGGCGTTGAACATCGAAGCCGGCAACTACGTGCTCTTCGAGGTCAAGCTGTCCACGGACGCGGTGCTGTTCGCCTACATCGGCGGCGTCAATGCGTTCCTGGGGCCGGTACTGGGCGCGTCGATCCTGACCTTCCTGTCCCAGACGCTGGCCGACATCACGCGATCCTGGCTGCTGTATCAGGGCATTCTCTTCGTGCTGGTGATGTTGTTCGTGCCGGACGGCCTGGTCGGATTGGTGCAACGCGCGGCCAAGTCGCTGCGCGAGCGCGGGCTGGCCAACTGGCTGCCGCGCGCCGCGGTATCGGTGGCCGGCGGCCTGCTGCTGACGGGCGCCACCGTCTTTACCGTCGAACTGCTGCAACGCATGTTCGCGCGCGACTACCGCGCGCTGCTTGCCATGAACCCCGAGGCCGGCTGGCCCGCCATCCCGCTGTTCGGCCAGGACTGGGCGCCGCTTGCGGTGTCGACCTGGCTGGTGCCGCTGGCGCTTTTCGCCACGGGTCTTGCGGCCTGCCGCTGGGCGCTTGTCCTGTGGCGCGACGCCGGCGAAGCCGCCCCCTTGCTGGAGCCCGCCAAATGAGCCACGACATCCTGACACTGACCGACGTGCGCAAGTCCTTCGGTGAAGCGCAGATCATCCGCGGCGTGAACCTGGCCATCGACGCGGGCGAACGCCACGCCGTCATTGGCCCCAACGGCGCAGGCAAGTCCACGCTGTTCCATCTGATGTCGGGCTCGTTCGCGCCGACGTCGGGCGACATCAGTCTGCGCTCGCGCCCGATCGGCGGCCTGGCGCCCGAGGCCATCAATCGCCTGGGCCTGGCGCGCTCGTTTCAGATCACCAACGTGTTTCCCCGCCTGTCGGTGCGCGAGAACCTGCGGCTGGCGGTGCTGCGCATGCATGGACTGGTCTACAACTTCTGGCGTCCGCTCGCGCGTAACCGCGCCGTGAACGAGGACGTGGACCGACTGTTGGAAAAGGTGCGCCTGACGGCCCGCCATGAAACCGCAGCCGGCGACCTCAATTATTCGGAGCAGCGCTCGCTGGAAATCGGCATGACGCTCGCGTCGCGGCCCAAGGTCATCCTGCTGGACGAACCGATGGCCGGCATGTCGCAGCACGAAGTCGACTACACGGTCGAACTGATCAAGGACGTGACGCGCGACTGCACCCTGCTCATCGTCGAGCACGACATGCAGGTCGTGTTCTCGCTGGCCGACCGCATCAGCGTGCTGGTCTACGGTGAGATCCTGGCCACCGGCACGCCGGCCGAGATCC
This sequence comes from Achromobacter sp., assembly GCA_032015805.1. GTDB lineage: Bacteria > Pseudomonadota > Gammaproteobacteria > Burkholderiales > Burkholderiaceae_B > Achromobacter. The sequence continues at coordinate 989 of DALZRX010000602.1, read as the reverse complement.
GCGGCGACGCCCGCGTGCGCGAGGCCTATCTGGGAGAGGAAACGGTATGACGACGCAATCCCCCCTCCTGTCGCTGCAGGGCGTGCATGCCCATTACGGCAAGAGCCACATCCTGCACGGCATCGACCTGTCGATCGGGCGCGGCGAAGTCGTCAGCCTGCTCGGCCGCAACGGCGCCGGCCGCTCCACCACCATGAAAAGCATCATGGGGCTGGTGGACGTGACCGGCGGCCGCATTGCCATCGAAGGCCGCGACATCACCAACAAGCGCCCCTTCGAGATCGCGCGCGCCGGCCTGGCCTTCGTGCCGGAAGAGCGCGAGGTCTTCGCCAACCTGACGGTGGACGAGAACCTGCGCATGGGCGAACAGCCCCGGCGCGCTGATGCTCCGCACTGGACCGTGGCGCAGATGTTCGACTACTTCCCGCGCCTGAAGGAACGCAGCAACACCCGCGCGGGCAACCTGTCTGGCGGCGAGCAGCAGATGCTGACCATGTGCCGCTCGCTGCTGGGCAACCCCAAGGTCATCCTGATCGACGAGCCCACCGAGGGCCTCGCGCCCAAGATCGTCGAGGTGATCGCCGACGTCATTCGAGATATCCACAAGCAGGGCGTGTCGGTCGTGCTGGTGGAACAGAAGCTGACGATTGCGCTGAAGGTGTCCACCCGCGTCAGCGTGATGGGCCACGGGCGCATCGTGTTCGAAGGACCGCCCGCGCAGCTTCACGAGCGGCAGGACGTCGTCCAGGAATGGCTGGCGGTTTAAGCCGGCCGCGTACCCACCCATCACAGGCACACATCGTGGACAACACCCCTGAAGTCATCCATGCCGATCTGCGCGGCCAGACGGTCGTCATCACCGGCGGCGCGAAGGGCATCGGCTACAGCACCGCGCAGGCTTTTGCCCGCCAGGGCGCGCGCGTCGCCTTGCTGGACATGGACGCCGCCGCCCTGGACGCCGCCGTAGCGGCGTTGGCGGGCACGGACGC
>DALZRX010000601.1:0-2605 GCA_032015805.1 Achromobacter sp. | reverse complement strand
CGCGCGGCGGGCCGGCGGACGTGAGGCACGCCACGTCTGCCAGACGTAGAACAGCGCGATGAAAAACAGGAACACCGCGAAGCTCTGGCGCAACAAGGTCGAGTCGATGCCCAGGGCCATCTGCGCCCCGACCCATGTGAACACCACCGCGCCCCCGGCGCCCGCCAGCGCAACGCGCTTGTCGATGCGCGTCTGCTGGTTGTACTTGCGCACCGCCATCATGATGGTCGGCAGGACCATGATGAGCGCCGTGCCCTGCGCGAGCTGTTGCGACATCCCCATCAGGAGGACCAGCGCGGGGATCGCGATCAGGCCGCCCCCAATGCCCAGCACGCCGCCCATGAAGCCGATCAGGCCGCCGGCGGCCAGACATGCGGCGATGACAAACAGACTCACGTGTTGCTCCAACAGACTGCGCCGCGCATCAACGCAGCTTATCCAACGCGGCGTCCAGCCGGTCCACCGCCCAGATTTCCAGCCCCTCGATGGGCTGGCGCGGCGCGTTGGCCTTGGGAATGAGCGCTACCGAGAAGCCCAGCTTGGCGGCTTCACGCAGGCGTTCCTGCCCGCGCGGCGCTGGACGGATCTCTCCGGCCAGGCCGACTTCACCGAAGGCGATCAGCCCGCGCGGTAGCGGCCGGTCGCGCAACGAGGACATGATGGCCAGCAGCACAGGCAGGTCGGCGGCGGGTTCGGTGATGCGCACGCCGCCCACCGCGTTGACGAAGACGTCCTGATCGAAGGTCGACACGCCCGCATGCCGGTGCAGGACCGCTAGCAGCATGGCGAGGCGGTTGCCTTCCAGGCCCACCGTCAGGCGGCGGGGATTGGGCGCGTGGGAGCTGTCGACGAGCGCCTGGATTTCGACCAGCAAGGGTCGCGTGCCCTCTTGCGTGGCCATCACGCAAGACCCCGCGACCTGCTGCTCGTGTTGCGAGAGGAACAAGGCGGACGGATTGGCCACGCCGCGCAGGCCGCGGTCGGTCATGGCGAACACGCCCAGCTCATTGACCGCGCCAAAGCGGTTCTTGAACGCGCGCACCAGGCGGAACGACGAGTGCGTGTCCCCCTCGAAATACAGCACTGTATCGACAATGTGCTCGAGCACGCGCGGGCCGGCCAGCGCGCCGTCCTTCGTGACGTGGCCGATCATGACGATCGCGATGCCGGTCTGCTTGGCAAGCCGCGTGAGCTGCGCGGCGCACTCGCGCACCTGCGACACCGAACCCGGCGCGGCCGTGAGCTCACCGCTGTATAGCGTCTGAATGGAATCGATGACAGCCACGGAAGGCTTTTGCTCCGACACCGCCGCCTGGATGGCTTCAAGCCGGATCTCTGCGAGCAGGTTCACGTTGCCGGTCTGCAGGCCGAGCCGGCGCGCGCGCAGCGCGACCTGTTCGGCGGACTCTTCGCCGGTGACATAAAGCACGTTGGTGGTTTCGGACAGCGAGGCCAGCGCCTGCAGCAACAGCGTCGACTTGCCGATGCCGGGATCGCCGCCGATCAGCACCACGGCGCCCGCCACCAGGCCGCCCCCGAGCACGCGGTCGAATTCGTCGAGGCCGGTGGGCGTGCGCGGGGTTTCGCGGGCTTCGATTTCGGACAGGCTGCGAACCGGGCTGGACGAGGCCAGCGGCGCGTAGCGGTGCGCGGCCGCCGCAGGCGCGGACGACTCTACCGTCTCTTCGAGCGTGTTCCAGGCGTTGCAATGCGGGCATTTGCCCTGCCACTTCGGGGTGGTGCCGCCACACTCGGCGCACACATATACGGTTCGGGTTTTTGCCATGCGCGAAAGTGTACCCGGCAACCCACCGCGACTGCGTGGCGCATGGACCGTTTTGGCACGCAGTTCCCCGGGGTGTGCGCGACGTTTCTTTCAAGTAGCTTTCACAAAAAGGGACGCAGGGCCGTTACATGATGCAAACACAAGAAATTTCCTGCCGGATCCGTTTCAAATCGCGCATAATCGCCAAGTGCAGCGCATTTAGTCGAACCGTTCATGCAGGACGGCATACTCCATGACAGACGTCCTCGCGACGCACTGCGTGGGGAATCGCGGCGCAATCACTTGCGGCCTTGCAGGAGGCCGCTCAAACCGGAACACGACCCCAGCTCGACTAGACGCCGGCACACCGGCGCGGCGCACGCAAAGGTCAGACGCGGATACGCTGGACCACCCGGCGTATATGCGAGGAGTACGCGCATGAGCATTACTTATCGCCCCCCTTTTGACGAAGACGACGAACGGGATCTGCGCGCCCTGTACCGCAAGCCGGGTCCCGGCGCCAATCCCGAACTGGATGCAGCGGTACGTCGCAGATGGCACCCCGGCCATAGCTGGCATCCCGGTTGGGGCGCCGCCGCCTGCGCCGTGATGGTCGCAGGCCTCTTTGCCTGGACGGACATGCGCGAGGCCATCGAGGACGCCGAGCCCCAGATGCAGTTGGTGGCGGTCCAGGAAAGTGAAGCCCAAGAGGCGGCCCCTGCGTCGGCATCCGCGGCCAATGATGCGCCGCCCCTGCGCCGCGTCGTCGCCTTGCAGCAGGAACCCGCTGCCCCGGCGCAGTCCCCTATCGCGCAACCCGTCATGGCGCAACCGCAAGCG
>DALZRX010000600.1:0-2607 GCA_032015805.1 Achromobacter sp. | reverse complement strand
GCGCATGTAGGCGCGCTGCGCATCCGTGGGGCCGGCGTGACGGTCATGACGCGCAGCCAGTTCGCGCGGGTCGGCCTTGCGGCGCACGCCGAGGGGGCCGCCGTGGTAGCTGACGCGGCGGTTGTCCACGTTGTTGACGACGATGTCGCGGTGATAGACGTTGGTCACGCGCGTGACATTCACGTTCGTGACAGATCGGTTGTAGTAGAAGCGGTCGCGCTTCCAGTAGCCGCCCACATAACCCAGTCCGGTATAACCGAAGCCGTAGTTGACGCCGCCGTAAAAACCCACGTGCGGTCCCCAATAGCCCGCGTTCCAGAGGTACGCGCCGTTGGAAAAGCCCCAATAGCCGGGCGTCCAGAGCGCTCCTTGATACGGCGCCAGCACCCAGGCGCCGGGCACCCAGAAAAAGCCGTAGCGGTTGCGGCTCCAATAACCCGGAACCCACATATACCCGTCGGCCGGGGCGGGCGGTTGCACGTAGACGGGCAGGGGCGGGGGCGGCTCGGGGCTGCGGTCGACCAGCGCGAGGTTCGCGTTGGCCGGGTCGCCGTCGTCGTAGGCGGGTTCATAGGCGGACGGGACCGGCACCTGCTGCGTGGAGTAGACGTTCTGCGCGCCAGCGGCCGCACTGGCCGCCAGGAGGGCTACGGCGGCCAGCGGCCGCAAGCGGGCGATCTGGAAGGTGGGGCTCATGCGATTGTCCTTGGCGCAGCGTGCGCTCATGGGAATTAGGCCATAGCCGCGGGACCAAGTTCTGGACTGTAATCATTCCGAAACAGCTTTCGCGTGACGGATGTTTGCGCCTGCGTGACGGGCGATGACGTTCGTATCAATGTCTGTGACAACGCGACATTGGTGCCGCCAAAAGAAAGGGACCGCGAGGTGCGGTCCCATGATGTTGCCGTGCATGCCCGCGGCTATGTGCCGCGGGCGGGGCAGGCGGTCAGTTCCAGCGGCCGCCGTTGCCGGCCAGGCTGAAACGGCCGGCGCCCATGAAGGCGATCGCCAGGCCGGTAAAGAGGAACATGCCTTGAAGTTCCAGCGCCCAGCCGCCGTTGTTGGTCATGCCGCCGACCTGGCCGCTGTGGGCGAGCAGGATGGCGACGACCATGTTGATAGCGATGATCAGGCCGCCCAGGCGGGTGTAGACGCCAATGATCAGCAGGACCGGAGCGATGATCTCACCCACGTAGACGCCGTAGGCCAGGAATCCGGGCAAGCCGTGAGAGGACAACATGCCGCTGATGCCGCCGACGCCGCCGCCGGTCAGTTTGGCCAGGCCGTGAAGCAGAATCAGGATACCGAGGGTCAGGCGCAGGATCAGCTTGCCGGTGTCATCGGACTTGATCATGGTGAGTTTCTCTTGTGATGGTTAAGGGGGACAGTGCGCTCGTTGGAGCACACCGTGTGCCTTTGGTTCCGCGCCCGCCAGCCATTGGAAAATCCAGCATGCCGGCGTGCAGGCGGCGCCATTATGGCAAAGCCGACGCAAAATTCACAAGCTTTGCGCCCAATCGCCCCATTGGCTGCGCGGCAGCGCCCCTTGCCGTCAGAATTCTTCCAGGAACCGCATGCGGAACCGGCGGCCCTTGATGTTGCTGTTTGATATCCGCGAAAACGCCTGCTTGGCGATCTGGCGATCCAGCGCCACATAGGACGTGAATTCGGTGATGTTGATCTTGCCGACCTGCTCGAACGTCAGGCCGCCGTCGCCGGTCAGCGCGCCGAGCAGGTCGCCCGGGCGCAGCTTGTCTTTCTTGCCGCCCTGGATGCTCAGCGTGACCATGGGCGCGCGCAGCGGGCGGTCCGCCTTGGGGCGCAGCGATTTGAGGTCGTTCCATTTCAGCGGTGCGCCCTGGTATTGCTCGATCAGCGTCGCCCAGCGCATTTCCTCGGGCGAGCACAGGCTCAGCGCCAGTCCCTTCTGGTCGCCACGGCCGCTGCGGCCGATGCGGTGCACGTGGACCTCGGTGTCCTTGGTCACGTCCACATTGATCACCGCGCCGAGGTTCTGGATGTCCAGCCCGCGCGCGGCCACGTCGGTGGCGACCAGCACGGCGCAGCTCTGGTTTGCAAACTGGATCAGGATTTCATCACGCTCGCGCTGTTCCAGGTCGCCGTTGAGCGCCTGAGCGCTGATGCCCTCGGCCTGCAGGCGTTCGACCAGGTCGTGGCTGCGGATCTTGGTGTTGCAAAAGGCCAGCGTGGAGGCGGGGCGGAAATGCGCCAGCAGCCGCGCCACCGCGTCCAGCCGTTCGCCTTCGTCGATCTCGTAGAAGATCTGCTCGATGCGGCTGGCGTCGTGCTGGGCCTCGACCTTGACCTCGGCCGGATTACGCAGGAAACGGGCGCTGAGCTTGCGGATGTTGTCGGGGTAGGTGGCCGAGAACAGCAGCGTCTGGCGCTTGGTGGGGCAATGCGAGGCGATGGCGACGATGTCGTCATAAAACCCCATGTCCACCATCCGGTCCGCTTCGTCGAGGACCAGCGTGTTCAGGCCCGACAGGTCCAGGCTGCCGCGAGCCAGGTGATCCTGGATGCGGCCGGGCGTGCCCACCACCAGGTGCGTGCCGCGCCCCAGCGACTCGGCTTGCGGCCGCGCTG
>DALZRX010000599.1:0-2613 GCA_032015805.1 Achromobacter sp. | reverse complement strand
GCCGGCGCCTCCTGCGCCCTCTGGCTGGCCCGTCTGGGCCTGTCGCCGCTGCTGGTCGAGGCCAGCGCCCGCCTGGGCGGCCTGGGCAATGACAATCCGTTTGCCGACGATTGGATCGCCGTGCTGCCCGGCGTGACCGGGCAGCAGGTGGCGGCCAATATCGACACCAGCGTGCGCGCCGCCAACGTCCCGCTGCGGCTGGAAACCCGCGTGACCGGCGTGCGGCCCTGCAAAGAGGGCATCGAGGCCACGCTCGCAGGACCGGACGGACAGGAAACCCTGGCCCGCGCCCGCACCCTGGTCATCGCTTCGGGTGTACGCGCCAAGGGCCTGCCCGACCATCCGCCGGGCTCGTCCTGGCCCGGCGTGCTGATCGGGCCGGGTTCGCCCATCGTGGCGCAGGACTACTCGGGCCTGTCCGTCGCCGTGCTGGGCGGGGGTGACAATGCCTTTGAAAATTACGTCTACGTGCGCAACCGGGGCGCGCACACCGTCCATCTTTACGCCCGCAGCGTGCGGGCGCAGCAGCAGTGGGTCACGCGAGCGGGCCGCGAGGGCGTGCATATCGGACCCTACAAGGTCGACCCGGCCACCCGCAGCGTGGATGGCCAGCAATATGACCTGATCCTGGTCTTCTACGGCTGGGAGCCGCAGGCTGCTTTTGCGGACGACCTGCGGCTGGCGCACGATCAGCGCGGCTACATCCGCACCGATTTCGCCACCGCCGAAACCAGCGTGCCTGACATCTACGCCATCGGCGAGGTGGCGCACCGCATGCACCCCTGCGTGGTGACGTCGATGGCGGACGGCGTGGTCGCGGCCAAGGCCATCCAGCGGCGTTGGGAACGCGCGGGCGCTTGAAAGCGCGTGCGTAACGCCGCGCGCCAGTGCGGTCAGCCCCGTTCGCCTTGCGCCAGGAACGTCAGCACCGCGTCCAGGAATTCCGCCGGCCGCTCCACATTCGACAGATGCACCGCCGGCAGGATGCGCAGTTCGGCGCCCGGCACGGTCGCCGCGATGCGTTCGCCGTGGCTTGCCGCCGTCACGGTATCGTCGCGGCCCGCGATCACCAGTGTCGGCCGGCCGATCAACGCGTTCGTGCGGCGCAGGTCCATGTCGCGCACGGCCGCGAACGCACCCGCCAGTCCCTTCGGATCGGTCGCCAGCAGCATGGCGCGAAAGGCGTCGATCACCGGTCCCCCCGCTCGCAGCATCGAAGCCGGAAACCAGTTGCCCAGGAACATCCGGGCAGTCTCGGTCATGTCAGGCGCTTGCAGGGTCGTGGCGATGCGCGCGTCCCATTGCGGGGCGGGTCCCAGAAAATCCGACGTGTTTGCCAGGATCAGGCGGTCGAGCCGGTCGGGGGCGCGCAGGCCCAGCCATTGCCCGATGATGCCGCCCAGCGACAGGCCCAGGAAATGCGCCCGTTCGATCCCAAGCGCGTCCATCATCTCGATCACGTCGCGGCCCAGACGGTCCAGCGAATAGGCGCCCGCAGGCACGCCCGATGCGCCGTGGCCGCGGGTGTCGTAACGCAGCACGCGGAAGGCGCGGGACAGCGCCGTCACCTGGCCATCCCACATGTGCAGGGTGGTCCCGATGGAATTCGACAGGATCAGGACGGGCAGGGCGGCGTCGCCGTCGAAACGGTAGGCGATGCGCACGCCATCGCCGGTGGTGAAGGTGGAAAGCGCGGACATGGAAAGTCTCCGGAAGGGGGGAATGACTTTCAGCGTAGTTGCGCCCGGCAAAAGAAAAAATTACAAAGTTCGCACAGTCTTTGTCGGAAAAGCTGAAATGAGCGAATTCACGCTGCACGACCTGCAATGCTTTGACGCCGTGGTGCGCGCCGGCGGCTTCCAGGCGGCGGCCGCAACGTTGCACCGGTCGCATCCCGCGGTCTTCGCCGCCGTCGCCAAACTGGAACGGCAGTTGGGGCTGACGCTGCTCGACCGCAGCGGCTACCGCGTCACGCCGACTGCCGCAGGCGTCTCCTTTCATCGCCGGTCGCAGCCGCTTTTGCGGGAACTCGACGGCCTGCGGACCCATGCCGCGCAACTGGCGATGGGCGAGGAAAGCGAACTGCATGTCGTGATCGGCGACTTCTGCCCGCGCAAAGCGACGCTGGGCATGCTCAGCCGATTTTTCTCGGCGTGTCCGGCCACGCGGCTGCATCTGCATGTCGAGGCGGTGGGCGGACCCGAGGAACGTCTGCTGGATGGCGATGCCGACCTGATCGTGCATCGCGTCGACAAGACCGATCCGCGCATCGAATGGCTGGACCTGGCCACGGTGCCGTTCGTGCCCGTCGCCGCGCCCGGCTATCTGCCCGAGCCGGGCGCAGCGGAAATCGACGCGCGCATGCTGCGCGGCTTCACGCAGTGCGTCATGCGCGACACTGCCCGGCATACGCCGCCGCGCGATTACTTCATGATCGAAGGCGCGACGCAGTGCACCGTGCCGGATCAGCTCATGAAAAAGGACATCATCCTGCAGGGGATGGGCTGGGGACATCTGCCGCGCTTTCTGATCGAGGACGAATTACGCGACGGCCGCCTGCGGTCCCTCGCCAGCCGCCGCCTGCCCGGCAGCACCGAGACGCTGGTGGCCGCG
>DALZRX010000598.1:0-2615 GCA_032015805.1 Achromobacter sp. | reverse complement strand
CAGGATGCCGGTGAAGATGCCCGCCGCGAAGATCAGCGACACCACCGACAGCACATTACCCGCATGCTGCGCCACGCGGCGGCGCTGCTCGGTCAGGTTCGGATAGTTGATGATCAGCGCGACCGCGAACGCGATCATGAACAGCACGGGCAGCGGCAGCACGCCCAGCACCAGGCTCACCATCAGCGCCAGCGTCAGGCCCGCGTTCACCCACAGCAGCTTGGGACGGCGCAGGTCGTGGTCCACCTCGATCTCGGGCAGGTTCTTCGGACCGTCCTCGTCATAGCCGGCATGCAGCGACGCGCCTTCGGGCAGCGCCAGCACGCCCAGCCTGCGACGTTCGCGCAGGCCCAGGACGAACGCCAGGACCAGGATCGCCACGATGGACACGCCCATCACGGGCACCAGCGGCACGAAGATGTCGCCCGCGTCCACGTGCAGCGCGCTGGCGGCGCGCGCCGTCGGTCCGCCCCACGGCGTCAGGTTCATGACGCCGCTCGCCAGCATCGCCAGGCAGGTCATGGACAGCGCGTTCATCTTCAGGCGACGGTACAGCGGCAGCATCGACGCCACCACGATCATGTACGTGGTCGATCCATCGCCGTCCAGCGAGATCACCAGCGCCAGCACCGTCGTGCCCACCACGATCTTCAGCGGGTCGCCCTTCACGGCGCGCAGGATGCGGCCGACGATGGGATCGAACAGGCCCGCATCGATCATCACGCCGAAGTACAGGATGGCAAACATCAGCATCACGCCGGTCGGCGCGATCTTGCGTATGCCGTCCAGCATCATCTTGTCGATGCCCGCACCAAAGCCGCCGAGCAGCGCAAAGATAATGGGGACAAGGATGAGGGCGACAAGCGGCGACAGGCGCTTGGTCATGATCAGCGTCATGAACGTGATCACCATGCCGAAGCCAAGCAGGGTCAGAAGCATGAGGGTTATCTCCAGCTAGTCGTTGTTATGTGTGCGTGCCTCCGGCTGGGAAAGCACGACCGCAAGACTAGAAAGAAAAGCTGTCTGCAACCTGTCGTTTTTCCCCCCGCAAGCGCGCAGAGCGCGCGCGGCGTGGGGGCCATACCCTTCATGCGACAATCGCCGCATGCGCATCTTGGTAATCGAAGACGATGAGGATCTGTCCGACGCACTCGTGCGCCGGTTGCGTCGTCTTGGCCATGCGGTCGACAGTCAGAATGACGGCCTCAGCGCCGACGGCGTCCTGCAATACGAGACCTTCGATCTGGTCATCCTGGACATCGGGCTGCCCCGCATGTCCGGCTTTGACATCCTGCACCGGCTGCGCGATCGCGGCAGCAAGACGCCCGTTCTCGCGCTGACCGCGCGCATCGACATCGAGGACCGCGTCCACGCCCTGGATACCGGCGCGGACGACTATCTCGCCAAGCCCTTCGATTTCCGCGAGCTCGAAGCCCGTTGCCGCGCGCTCCTGCGCCGTCCCAGCCCCCAGGCCACGGGCGTCCTGCGCTTCGGCGACCTGATCATCGACAGCGCGGCGCGCCAGGTCACGCTGGCCGGAAAACGCATCGACCTGCCAAAGCGCGAATTCAGCCTCCTGGAGATCCTGCTGGCCGGCATGAACCGCGCCGTCAGCAAGACGGAAATCGCGAACAAGCTGTTCGCCTTTGACGACGACGCCGCGCCAAACGCCATCGAGGTCTACATCGCCCGGCTGCGCCGCAAGCTGGAAGGTTCGCCGCTGCGCATCGAAACGCAACGCGGCACCGGCTACCTGCTCACGGCGACGGGCGGCACGGATGGCGAACCATCCGCCCTGCCGCCCGCCTGACGAGCGACCGCGCCATGCATCGGCCGCGCCCCGGGCAGCCCCGCCGAATCTCCGTCCGCCGCCGGTTGCTGACCGTGCTGGGTACGGCATTCGCGGTGGGACTGGGCGCCATCTACCTGCTGGTGCGCGGCTATGCGCAGCAGACCGCCGACACCACCTACGACCAGTTGCTGCGCGCGTCCGTGCTGTCCATGGCCGACAGCCTGCAGCTCGTGCAGGGCGAATGGCAGATGGACATGCCCTACGCGGCCCTTGCACTCCTGGAACAGGCGCCGCGCGACCGGGTCTTCTACCGCGTCGCCGCCGCCGGCGGCGCGCTCATCTCCGGCTATGGCGATCTGCCCGTGCCGGCCGCGCTCGGCAGCACGGACGCCAGCACACCCCAGCTTTACGCCGCCGTCTATCAGGGCGAACCGGTGCGCGTCGCCTGGATGGAACGCAAGGTGGCCGGCCCGCAGGAAACGCAGACCGCCGTCATCCAGGTGGCCCAGACGCGCGAAGCGCGCAACGCGCTGGCGGACCGCATCCTGTGGCAAGGCACGCTGGCGCTGATCGGATTTGCCGCCGCCGCGCTGGCGCTGGCCTACTGGGGCTTGCAGCGGTCGCTGTCGCCCATCCAGCGCGTCGAGCGCGAACTGGCTGGCCGCAGCGCGTCGGACCTGCATCCCATCGCCGCACCCGTGCCTGAGGAACTGGACATGCTGGTTCACTCGCTGGACGGCTTCATGGCGCGCCTGTCCGAAAACCTGGACACCCTGCGCCTTTTCATCGCCGAGGCCGCGCACCAGTTGCGCACGCCGCTGGC
>DALZRX010000597.1:0-2618 GCA_032015805.1 Achromobacter sp. | reverse complement strand
GCAAGGCGCGGCGCCGGGCCGGCGGCTCCTGCAGCACCGCCCCGGCGGCTCGCCGCTGTCCGCCCTGGCCCAGGGCGTCAAAAGAACCCTTGACCGCGGTGTTCACCGTCTCCCAGGCCGCGGCGTGGCGCGGATCGGACTGGCGCCAGCTTTCAAAGCGCATCCGGTCCGCCGCGGCAACGCTGCCGGAGGACAGCAGCACCATCCAGTCCACCGCCGATTCCAGTTCGGCCGGCAGTGCGGGCGCCGTCATGGCGCAAGCCGCAAAGCCACGCACAGCGTGATGGCCTGCTTCATGTAGCGCCGCACGGTGATGACGGACACGCCGATGCGCGCGGCGATCTCGGCGTAGCCAAGCTCGTCAACCTGGCTGTAGAGAAAAGCCTGGCGCGCCTTGCGCGGCAGGCGGTGCAGGACGCGGTCGATGTGCATCAGGGCTTCGACGACAAGCGCGCGGCTTTCTTCGCTGGGCGCGTTGGCCTGCGGCAGCGCCTGCAGGCTGTCGATGTAGGCGCGTTCCAGGTCGCGGCGACGCCAGAACGTAAAAAGCGCGCGCTGCGCCAGGGTGGTCAGGAACGCCCTCGGCTCGCGAATCGCTTCGGCGTGGCGGCCCGACAGGATCCGCACGAAGGTATCGTGCGCGAGATCGGCGGCGTCGTGGCGGCAGCCCAATCTGCGCCGCAGCCACTCCTGGAGCCAGGAGTGATGGGCTTCATACAGCTCGGCAGCGGCGTGCTCCGTGGGCTGCGCGGATGAGGACATAACAAGGCGCCAAGCTAATTAACAATAAGAATTATTGTCATTTATTGCCTGGCGCGCAAGCGCGGCCGACGACCTCGCTGTCCGGCTCAGACGGGGCCGTTCCACTCCGTGACGAAATCGCGGAAGTCCGGCCGCTTGGCGGGCGGCACCGCGCACGCGGGCGTGCCAACGGCCAAATAGCCCAGGAAGCGGTAATCCAGCGAGTCCAGACCCAGCGCGTCCTGCACCTCTTCCACGTAGGTGCCCAGGCCGGTGCTCCAGAATGCGGCGTAGCCGAGCATGTGGACGGCGTTCAGGATGTTCATCACGGAGCAGCCGGCGGCCAGAAGCTGTTCCTGTTCCGGGATCTTGGTGTTGCCGTGGGCGATCTTCTGGGCCACGGCGATGAATAGCGGCACGCCGGCCATCCATTCGCGGACCGACTTTTCCTTTTCAGGGGTCATGCGTGGGTCGCCGCTGCGCTTGACGGCATCCAGCGCCACGTCCGCCAGCTTGCCGATGGCCTCGCCCTGGATCACGACGAAGCGCCACGGGCGCAGCGCGCCGTGGTCGGGGGCTGCCATGGCGGCCTGCAGGATCTGTTCGAGTTCGTCGGGCTTGGGCGCGGGCGCACGCAGGAACTTGAAGGAGCGGCGCGAGGTCAGGGCGTGGAGCGGTGTGGCGGTCTGGTTTACGGTCATTGAGGGTGCGCAAATGGGAAAGAAACAGATTCTCATAGTACGCGATGCCGCCGGCCGGGCCGCCTATCCCCCGGCCTACAGCAAGGGCATCCGGCCCCGCGCGGCCTCACCCCAGATGGGTGTGCCGTTCCTGCCGCTCTTCGACCTGCATTTCGCTCAATCCGTGCAGGATGCCGCAATCGTCGGTATCGGGGCGGGCCGACACGCACCGCTGGCGCAGCTCGCTCAACTGGGCTTTCAACTGCATCAGTTCGGCGATGCGCGCGTCGACGTGCGAGATGTGCTCGTCGAACAGTTCATTGATGGGGCCGCAACCGGTCCGGTGGTTATCGGCCACGGACAGAATGGCGCGAATCTCGTCCTGCGTCATATCCAGCGCCCGGCAATTGCGGATGAGCCGCAGGCGCTCCAGGTGCATCTGACCGTAGGTCCGGTAATTGTTCAGTCCCCGTTCCGGGGCGGGCAGCAGCCCCTCTTTCTCGTAATACCTGACGGTTTCGACCGTGGTGCCGGCCGCCGTGGCCAATTCGCCGATACGCATCGCTGCCTCCCGGATCAGATCCGATGATTAGGGGTTGACCCTATAGTAACTCCAAGGTGTGGAATTGCGTCATCAGCTTATTTGAAGGGTCAAGTCGATGTCTTTACCTCCGGTCAAACAACGCGAACATCAGCCCGCCACGCAGGACGGCGGCTGCTGCGGGGGACATGCGCACGACGAGAACGTCCGCGGCGGCGAGTGCAGCGGCGAGTGCGGCGTCGAGCGCGTCCACGACGAGGGCCACGATCATGGCCACGGCCATGCGCATGACCTTGCCCATGATCACGGCGATGCGCACAGTCACAGCCATGCCGAGACGCATGCGCATGCCGCATCGGCCTGCTGCGGCCACGACCACACGGCCGCAAGCGCAAGTGTCGCCAGCGCCACGCCCAGCGCGCTCTTTGCCGGCCCCGGCCAGTTGCTGGCGCGCCTGCGCATTGGCCAGATGGACTGCCCCACCGAGGAAACGCTGATCCGCAAGAAGCTGGACGGCGTGGAAGGGGTGCATGCCCTCGACTTCAATCTGATGCAGCGCATCCTGACCGTCGTCCACGCGGAAGGCGCGCTGGACCGCATCGTCGCCGCCATCAAGTCGCTCGGCATGACGCCCGAACCCCTGGCTGACGGCGCGG
>DALZRX010000596.1:0-2623 GCA_032015805.1 Achromobacter sp. | reverse complement strand
CGACGAATGGGTCAAGGCGATGCACATCTCGCTGAACCTGTACGCCGAGCACGAATTCAACGCCTCCACGTTCACGGCCCGCGTCATTGCCGGCACGGGTTCGGACATGTTCTCGGCCATCTCGGGCGCCATCGGCGCGCTGCGCGGCCCCAAGCACGGCGGCGCCAACGAAGTGGCGTTCGAAGTGCAGAAGCGTTATGAAACGCCGGAAGAAGCCGAGGCCGACATCCGCCGCCGCGTGGAAGCCAAGGAAGTCATCATCGGCTTTGGCCACCCGGTCTACACGGTCTCCGACCCGCGCAACAAGGTCATCAAGGACGTCGCCAAGAAGCTGTCCCGCAAGGCGGGCACGACCAAGATGTTCGACATCGCCGAGCGCCTGGAAACCGTCATGTGGGACGTCAAGAAGATGTTCCCGAACCTGGACTGGTTCTCGGCCGTCAGCTATCACATGATGGGCGTGCCCACCGCCATGTTCACCCCGCTGTTCGTCATCGCACGCACCGCGGGCTGGTCGGCCCACATCATCGAGCAGCGCATCGACAACAAGATCATCCGCCCCACCGCCAATTACGTGGGACCGGAAGACCAGAAGTTCGTGCCCATCGACAAGCGCAAGTAAGACGCGATCGAGGGCGCGGCATGGCCACCTGTATTCACTTCCCGAAGAGGTACTGCTATGTCTGCCCCGATCTCGAACGTACGTCCCGAGCCCGACCAGGTCCTGGCCGATATCGCGGACTACGTTCTGACCTATGAAGTCCGCAGCGATCTGGCGTACGAGACCGCCCGCAACTGCCTGATCGACACGCTGGGCTGCGGCCTGGAAGCGCTGGAATACCCGGCGTGCCGGAAATTGCTGGGCCCGGTCGTGCCGGGCACCGTGGTGCCCCATGGCGCCAAGGTGCCCGGCACGCAATTCCAGCTCGATCCGGTCCAGGCGGCGTTCAACATCGGCGCCATGATCCGCTGGCTGGATTTCAACGACACCTGGCTGGCCGCCGAGTGGGGACACCCCTCCGACAACCTGGGCGGCATCCTCGCCACGGCCGACTGGCTGTCGCGCACGGCGGTCGCGGCGGGTAAGCCGCCCCTTTCCATGCGCGACGTGCTGACCGGCATGATCAAGGCGCACGAGATCCAAGGCTGCATCGCGCTGGAAAACTCCTTCAACAAGGTGGGCCTGGACCACGTCGTGCTGGTCAAGGTGGCATCCACGGCCGTCGTCGCGCAGATGCTGGGCCTCACCCGCGACGAAGTGATCAATGCGGTGTCGCTTGCCTGGGTTGATGGCCAAAGCCTGCGCACTTACCGCCACGCTCCCAACACCGGCAGCCGCAAAAGCTGGGCCGCGGGCGATGCGACCAGCCGCGCAGTGCGGCTGGCGCTCATCGCGCGCACCGGAGAAATGGGCTATCCCTCCGTGCTGACGGCCAAGACCTGGGGCTTTTACGACGTGCTCTTCAAGGGCCAGCCGTTCAAGTTCCAGCGCCCCTACGGCAGCTACGTGATGGAGAACGTGCTGTTCAAGATCTCGTTCCCGGCGGAATTCCATGCGCAGACCGCCGTCGAATGCGCCATGCAGATCCACGACCTGCTCAAGGCGCACGGCAAGACCGCCGCGGACATCAAGCAGATCCGGATACGCACGCATGAGGCGTGCCTGCGCATCATCGACAAGAAAGGCCCGCTGAACAATCCCGCCGACCGCGACCATTGCATCCAGTACATGGTGGCCGTGCCGGTGCTGTTCGGGCGCCTGACCGCCGCCGACTACGAAGACGAGATCGCGCAGGACCCGCGCATCGATGCGTTGCGCGACAAGATCGTCTGCGTCGAGGATCCGGCATTCACCAGCGACTATCACAACCCCGCCAAGCGTTCGATCGCCAATGCGCTGACGGTGCAGTTCAACGATGGCTCGGCGCTGGATGAGGTCGTCTGCGAATACCCCATCGGCCACAAGCGCCGCCGCACCGACGGGATCCCGCTGCTGGAAGCGAAGTTCCGCACCAACCTCGCCCGGGTGTTTCCGGCGCGCCAGCAGCAGCGCATCCTCGACGCTTCGCTCGACCAGAAAACGCTGGAATCGATGCCGGTCCACGAATACGTGGATCTGTATGTGATCTGAGGTATCAAGGTGTCGGACACCCTCGAGACGCCGGCTGGACCTGAAGACCGTCTCACACGGGTGTCAGACACCGGCGCGCATACAATGCGGCTTTCCTCCACTGGATCGCGCCATGGCCATGCTCTGGGTCAAGACTTTTCACATCGTCTTCATTGCTTCCTGGTTTGCCGGATTGTTCTATCTGCCGCGCATCTTCGTGAATCTGGCGCAGCAATCGGACGAGGCCGTGCAGACCACGTTGCTCGGCATGGCCCGCCGCCTGTACCGGTTCACCACCATCCTTGCCGTCGTGGCGATCATCTTCGGGATGTGGCTATACCTGGGCTACCGCATCGGCGTGGGCCCCGGCAATGGCTGGATGCACGCCAAGCTCTTTTTCGTGCTGCTCATCATCGGCTACCATCACGCCTGTGGCCTCATGCTGCGCAAATTCGAACTGGGCAAGAACACCCGTTCGCACAAGTTCTATCGCTGGTTCAACGAAGTTCCCGT
>DALZRX010000595.1:0-2627 GCA_032015805.1 Achromobacter sp. | reverse complement strand
GCGGGTAGCCTGTCGAATGCGCCCAATACCTGTTCGGCGCGCGACCAGGCCTGCGAGTGGGCTTCCCCCTGCGCCAGCCATCGCTCGAACGCCCGTCGCGTGGCCGCGTCGGCAGGCTCGTAGCGCAGCCGGATCACCCAGTCGGCCGCTTCCTCGAGCAACATGTCGCCCGGCACGCTCATGCGGCGGCCGTCATGCAGGCCATCAAGGCCTTGCGCAGGTGGCGCCGCACCGTGATCACGGGTTTGCCGGTCTGGTCGGAAATCTCCTGCAGCGTAAGCCCGTCGAGCTGCGCGAGCAGGAACATGTCGCGGGTGGCTGCGGGCAGGCGCTGCAACATGGCGTCGATC
Organism: Achromobacter sp.; assembly: GCA_032015805.1. Lineage (GTDB taxonomy): Bacteria > Pseudomonadota > Gammaproteobacteria > Burkholderiales > Burkholderiaceae_B > Achromobacter. The sequence goes on along the minus strand of DALZRX010000595.1, from coordinate 2,277 downwards.
GCCACGAGCGTCTGCACGATCATGAGGCCGGTTTCCGGCGGCGGCACTTGCGGCTCCGGCAGGTGCGCGATGGCGTCCAGATAGGCCTGCTGCACCGCGCGCCGGCGCCAGTGGTCGACCAGCAGCCCCTTGGCGATATGCGTGATCAGCGCCCGCGGCTCCTCTCGCAGCACGGGAGGCCGGCGCGCGGCCATCAGCCGCACGAACGTGTCCTGCGCCAGATCGGCCGCGTCGCTGCTGTCGCCAAGCTTGCGATGGAGCCAGCCTTGCAGCCACCCATGGTGGTGGCGGTAAAGCTGCTCGACTGCGGGGAGGGAAAGGGAGTCGGAAGATTGCAAGATGCCCAGCAGTCTACCGAATGCGAATAAGAAATACTATTAATTAGATTGCCGAAGTGCGCCTGACGAGGCGTGCGCGCAACAGGCGGCGTGAATCACGCCTGTCTTCCTTCCCGTATCACGACTGCGTCCAGCGCCACCGCTCCTTGGCCCTCGGGTAGTGCCAGCAAGGGATTGATTTCCACGGAACTGAAATCCGTCCGGTGGGTGTGGGCGAAGCGGGACAAAGCGGCCAACGCGTCGGCCAGCGCGCCGATGTCGCATGGGCGCGTGCCCCGCGCTCCCTGCAGGACGGCATTTCCCTTGATTTCGCGGATCATCGCCAGGGCGTCCTCCCGGCCAAATGGAGCCAGCCGGAAGCTCACGTCCTTGAGCACTTCGACAAAAACGCCGCCCAGCCCGAACATGACGACCGGTCCGAACACCGGATCGCAGTGCACGCCGGCAATGCATTCCACGCCCTTGGGCGCCATGGGCGCGACGAGGACTCCTTCGATCCGGGCATCTGGCCGGTGATTGCGCACCGATTCCATGATGTCGTTGTAGGCGCGCCGCACCGCGTCCTCGCCGCGAAGGTTGAGTTTCACGCCGCCCACGTCGCTCTTATGGGTGATATCGGGTGACACCACCTTAAGCACGACAGGGATGTCCTCGCCGGCGCGGCTTGCGCCCGTCGCGCGAATGTCACTGGCGGCGCGCACGGCCGCATCGGCGTCGACGGCCAGTGAGCAAAGAGACGCTGGCAGGCCGGCGTCGCGCAGCAGTTGCATCGCCTCGACTTCTGTATAGGCATCCCGCAATAGCGGTCTGCCTGTCGGTGCAGGGGCTGGGTCCGCTTCAATCTTGCCGCCGCCTGCATGGTCCGCCAGACCGGCCACCGCCGCTATTGTGCGAACGGCGGCGCTGGGATCCGGGAAAACGAGGCAGCCCAGCCGCTCCAATTCGCGCCGGCGCGCGGGCGTAAACAGCGCGCTGATCGCCAGCGGCACGTCCGGATGCCGGGCCTGCATCTGCCGCGCGAACGTCTCGAAGGTGGGCCAAAGCGCCTCGGAAGAACCGGCGGCCGCCAGGAATACGGCCAGGGCATCGTAGCGGCCGTCGGCCAGCATGTCGTCCGCGGTGGCGAGCAGGAGCCCGGGTTCGGAAACGGCTTGGCCGGTGACGTCGACGGGATTGCGCGCGCTGGCAAAGGGCACGCGTTCCAGCAGCCTGGCCTGCGCATCCGCGGCTGGCTCGGGCAGGGCGAGCCCGGCGTCGGCCGCTTCGTCGGCCATCAGCGCGCCCACGCCGCCGGAAATGGTGAAGATCCCCAGGCGGCGGCCTTGCGGCGGCTGCTTCCAGGTGTCCAGCGCGTAGCCAAGGTTGAAGAATTCCTCGATGGTGCGTGCGCGCAAGGCGCCGTACTGGCGGAACAACGCGTCATAGACGGCGTCGTCGCCGGCCAATGCCGCCGTGTGCGAGGCCGCCGCTTGCGCGCCGGCCTGGGTGCGGCCGATCTTGGTGACCACCACGGGCTTACCGGCCGCGCGCGCTGCGGCCAGCGCATGACGCAGTTTGCCGCCGTCGCGGCAACCTTCCATGTAGGCCATGATGACGCGCGTGTCGGGATCGCAGGCAAGCCACTCGATGCAATCGGCGACGTCGATGTCGGCCTCGTTGCCTGTGCTGATCCAGTGCGACAGCCCCAGGCCGCGCTCGCGCGCCATGCTGTAGGCGTAGGCGCCGAACGCGCCGCTCTGCGTCACCATGCCGATGCCGCCTGCGGCGACGATGCCGTTGGCAGGCGCGGGCGAGAAAGTCGCATAGACGTTGCGCCGCACATTCATGAAGCCCAGGCAATTCGGTCCCAGCAGACGGATGCCGCGTTCCCGCGCGATGGCGCAGAGCCGGTCCTGCTCGGCGACCCCACCCGCGCCGGTCTCGGAGAAGCCGGAGGTGA
>DALZRX010000594.1:0-2627 GCA_032015805.1 Achromobacter sp. | reverse complement strand
CTCGTGGACGGCGGTGCTGGCGCCCGCCGGCACGCCGCAGGCGGTGATCGACAAACTGTCCGAAGCCATTCGCGCGGTGGCTGCCGATCCCGCCGTAAAGGCCAAGCTGGAATCGCAGGGCGCCGTGGCGCATGGTTCCACGCCGAAGGAACTGCAGGATCTGGCCGCCAGCGAGCGCGAACGCTATGGGCAGATAATCAAGTCCCGCAACATCCAGACCAACTGATTCCGGTCCCGGCCCGCTTCGGCGGGCCTTTTCTTCTTTCTTATATAAGCCGTATCCATGACTGCACCCCTTCCTGCTTCCGCCGCCGATCTGCTGATGGTCGGTCCCCTGCTGCCCGATCTGGTGGCCGACCTGGAATCGCGCTACCGCGTCCATCGCCTGTGGGAAGCCCAGGACGCGCCGGCGCTGCTGCGCGAGCATGGCGCCACCATCCGCGGCATCGCCACCAGCGGCCGCTTCGGGGCGACAAAGGAATTGATCGACGCCCTGCCCGCCCTGGAGGGCATTTTCAGTTTTGGCGTGGGCTACGACACCATCGACATCGCCGCCGCGAAGGCGCGCAATGTCGTGGTCACCAACACGCCGGGCGTCCTGGACGCCTGCGTGGCCGACACCGCGCTGGCGCTGATGCTTGCGGTCTCGCGCCGCATCGCCGAAGCCGACCGCTTCGTGCGCGCGGGCCGTTGGCCAACCGAGGGGTTCGGCCTGGGATCGCGCATGACGGGCAAGCGCTGCGGCATCGTCGGCCTGGGCAACATCGGCCTGCAGATCGCCCGGCGTGCGCAGGCGTTCGACATGGAAATCCTATATACGAATCGCAAGCCGCGCCCCGACGCGCCCGTCGCTTACCGCTATTGCCCAGACATCGTCGAACTGGCCGCGCAATGCGACTATCTGGTGCTGGCCGTGCCCGGCGGCGGCGCCACGCGGCACATGGTCAATGCGCAGGTGCTGGACGCATTGGGTCCCGATGGCTGGCTGATCAATATCGCGCGGGGCACGGTCGTCGACGAAGCCGCACTGGTGGCGGCGCTGCAGCAGAAACGCATCGCCGGCGCCGGCCTTGACGTGTTCGAACACGAACCCGCCACGCCGCCGGAATTGAACGGCATGGACAATGTTGTGATGCTGCCGCACATTGCCAGCGGCACCCACGAAACGCGTCGCGCCATGGCCGATCTGATGCGGGCAAATCTGGATTCCTGGTTCCGCGAAGGCCAAGTGCATACGCGGGTGATGTAAACGCCTGGGGCAGCGCGGCCTGCCGGGCGGACCGTCAGGCCGGTTGCTCCGACTCGTTCAAGGATGGGCGTGCCGCCGTCCCACCCGCCTGCAAAGGCGTGGTGCGATCACAGCGGGCCCATCCGGAAAGCGCATTGCGCTTTTCGTGCAGGTAATCCCAATTGGCGCCGCAATCCCCACAGGTGAAAGCCTCGTGTGTGATGCCGCGATGGGCCGACGGCAGCGACCGCACGATGCCCAAGCTGATCAAGCTTGCATGCCCCGGCGCGCCGGCCCGGTCCACGACGATGGCCGCGCATTGCCCGCACAGCGCCATTCCCTTTCCCTTTCATTTTGCTTTCGGGGAATGGTACGGACGAAGCGACCGCTAAGGCTCAACAATTCTCACATTCAGTATTTTCGAGTTACCCAAGGGTCCACTCGGTGCCGTGTCATCGCCGAAAACACGGATTACCCGCAACGGTTTCGGCCGGACTATACTGGATAAATAAACAGTGTCTTCCGCCATGCCGTTCAAAGCCCCCCTCACCCACGCCGACCTGCGCTTCATCCGCGAACGTCAGCCCTGGAACCCCGACGTGATCGCCCTGCTCTGGGAGGTCAAGCGGCTGCGCTCCATCCTGCTGCGCGCGTACCAACTGTCGGACGACTTCAAGCGCCCGGCAGGAATTACCGGCGAGCTCTACGACGACTTCATGCGTGATCTGCACCGCGAACCCTGCGTGCTGGAACGCGACGATATGCGGGACGCACTCATGGAGCCGTCCAGCCGGCTGCGCAAGGGCATGGGGCCCCGATAAAGCTGGAGCGGCGGCGCGCGCGGGAGTATCGTCAAGACGCATCGTTGCCCACGTACGGAGGCGCCCCATGCCTGACATTCCGCAAATAGAAATAGAGACCGGCGCGTCGCAGATGGGCAACCTCGTGCAATTCCTGCTGTGGATCGCAGCGCGGCCTCGCACATACGCCGAAACCATGGAAGCCTGGCGCACCAATTGCCCCAGGCTGTCGGCGTGGGAAGACGCCACCGCCAATGGGCTGATCGACATGACGCAGGAGGAAAGCCCCGTGAAGGGGGAAGCCGTCGTGGTATTGACGGAAAAAGGACGGGCGCTGCTGGCGTCCAACCCCTCAGCCGCGCACGCCAGTGCCCGGCCCGGCCAACAGTAGTGGCCCTCCGGACTTACCCTAAGTCCTTGAAATAACGCGAAGTAATTAAAAGTGCGAGGACATTCCCGTTTAGGGAATTTACTTATGCCTTTTTATTATTTGTGGGGCGCATACTTGGGCGGCCAGAATTCGTCCTTGGCATAAATCAATATCAATGGAACTTCGTCAACTCGAGGCCTTCGCGGCCGTCATGTCCACGGGCAGCGTC
>DALZRX010000593.1:0-2638 GCA_032015805.1 Achromobacter sp. | reverse complement strand
CGCGCGTCACGATACGCAGGGGAATCGCATGACAAAAGAGTCGCACACGTCTGCCGCGGACCTGGAACAGCTCGTCGCAGAGGCTGACCGCGGCGGTCGGGACGCGCGCGGCGTCGCTGGCGCCACGCTGGCCGCCGGCGCGCTGATCTGGTCCTTTTTCCAGCTCTGGTACGCCTCGCCGATACCGTTCGCATTGAACTGGGGCATCTTCAACGACACGGAGGCCCGCGCCCTGCACCTGGGCACCGCCATGTTCCTGGGCTATCTCGCCTATCCGGCCAGCAAGCGTTCGGCCCGCGACCGCATGCCCTGGTATGACTGGGTGCTGGCGCTGGCAGCGGGCTATTGCGGCAGCTACCTGTACGTCTTCTATAACGAACTGGCAGCCCGTCCCGGCCAGCCGACGCCGCTGGACGTGGGCACGGCGGCGATCGGCCTGGCCCTTCTTCTGGAGGTGACGCGCCGCGCGCTTGGCCTGCCGATGACGGTGCTGGGGCTGGTGTTTGTCGCGTACGCGCTGGCCGGCCCGTGGCTGCCCGACGTGCTGGCCCACCGCGGCGCGTCGCTGGAACGCCTGATGTCGCACATGTGGCTCACGACCGAGGGCGTGTATGGCGTGGCGCTGGGCGTCTCGGTGTCGTACATCTTCATCTTCGTGCTTCTGGGGTCGTTGCTGGACAAGTGCGGCGCGGGCAATTACATGATGCAGGTGTCATTCGCGCTGCTGGGTCACCTGCGCGGCGGCCCGGCCAAGGTGGCGGTGGTGTCCTCGGCCGTCAACGGCCTGGTGTCCGCATCGTCGGTGGCCAACGTGGTGACGGGCGGGATCTTCACCATACCGCTCATGAAAAAGGCGGGATACGGCGGCGTGCGCGCCGGCGCCATCGAAACGGCATCCTCGGTCAACGGCCAGATCATGCCCCCTGTCATGGGCGCCGCTGCGTTCCTGATGATCGAGTACGTGGGCATCCCGTATACCGACATCATCCGTCACGCCATCCTGCCCGCCGCGATTTCCTACATCGCCCTCTTCTACATCGTGCACCTGGAGGCCCTCAAGCTTGGCATCCAGCCCATGATGGCGTCCGGCCCCGCGCGGACCCCTTTGCAGAAGCTGGCCGGCTGGGGCATGGGCATCAGCGGCACGCTGCTAGTGATGGGCGCGGTGTACGGCATCGGCACGGGTGTCCAGGCGCTGGCCGGGCCGGCCGCGACGTGGATACTGCTCGCCATCCTGGGGGTGCTTTATGTGGGGCTGCTGCGCGTGGCCGCCCGGCACCCCGACCTGCCACAGGATATCGACATCCACCATCCCGTGCGCCCACAACCTTGGCCGACCGTTCGGGCGGGCCTGTACTTCCTGATCCCGATCGGCATTCTTGTCTGGTGTCTGAGCGTGGAGCAGTTGTCGGCGGGCCTGTCGGCGTTCTGGGCGGCGATGGCGATGCTTTTCCAGATGGTCACGCAGCGTCCCATCATTGCGTGGTTTCGCAAGCAACCTGCCGCGCCGGCCTGGCGTCAGGGTTGGCGCGACGCGATCGGCGGCTTGCAGGACGGTGCCCGCAACATGATTGGCATCGCGATCGCCTGCGGCACCGCCGGCCTGATCGTGGGCGCCATCACGCTGACCGGCCTGGGCCTGCGGATGACGGCCTTCGTGGAACTGGTGTCGATGGGCAACGTGCTGCTGATGCTCATCTTCACGGCCGTGGTTTGCCTGATCCTGGGGCTGGGAATGCCCACCACGGCCAACTACATCCTGATGGCGACGCTGATGGCGCCCGTTGTGGTGGAACTCGGCGCGCAGAACGGTTTGGTCATACCGCTGATCGCCGTGCATATGTTCGTGTTCTATTACGGCATCATGGCCGACATCACGCCGCCCGTGGGCCTGGCCACGTTCGCAGCCGCGGCCATTTCCGGCGAGGATCCGATCAAGACCGGAATCCAGGGCGTCACGTACGCGGCGCGTACGGCAATCCTGCCGTTCATGTTCGTCTTCAATCCGACGCTGCTCCTCATCGACGTGAATTACGGCTGGGAACTGGCGCTCGTCGTGGCGGGCGCCACGCTTGCGTCACTGACGTTCTCCGCCGCCACGATGCGCTGGTTTCGCACGCGCTGCACGTTGACCGAGGTGGTGGTCCTGCTGCTGGTCACTTTCATGCTGTTCCGGCCCGACTGGTTCATGGACCATTTCGCCGCCAGCCATGAAGACCGGCCTGCCGCCGACATGATGGCTACAGCCGCCGCCTTACCCGACAACGGCCGTCTCACGGTGGTCCTGAAAGGCATCAATCTGGAAGGCGACGAGCTGACCAAGACCGTGGCCGTTGCCCTGCCGGCCCTTGAAAACGGCGGCACGGCAGCGGATGCCGGCCGCAGGCGGCTGGCGGAGGCGGGCGTGACCTTGATGAGCCTGGGCGACCAGGTGCAGATCGGCGGCGTGCGCTTCGGCAGCCGCGCGCAGCGCGCCGGCTGGGAACAAGGCTGGGATGTAGTCAGCGTGAAGGCGCCCAATCCGCAGCGCTGGTCGGACTTCTGGATCTACCTGCCCGCGCTGCTGCTGCTGGCGGGTATGTGGGTCCGGCAAGGCCGGCGCGATGGCGGCGCGTCACAAGGCCGGCTCCGCGCTCGC
>DALZRX010000592.1:0-2640 GCA_032015805.1 Achromobacter sp. | reverse complement strand
CGCCCACCGCGACCGATCCCCGCCGGGGACGGGGCGGCGCCAGCCATCGTTCAGGCGCGGCGCGCCACTTCAACGCCCATGTTGGCAAGCTGGTCGGCGCGCTCGTTGCCGGGGTCGCCCGCGTGCCCGCGGACCCAGCGCCACGAAACCTGGTGGCGCTGCACCTGTTCGTCCAGCGCCTGCCAGAGCTCGGCGTTCTTGACCGGCTTTTTCTCGGCGGTGATCCAGCCGCGCCGCTTCCAGTTGACCAGCCACTCGGTCATGCCCTTCATGACATATTGGGAGTCGGTGTGGATCGTGACGATGCACGGGCGCTTGAGCGCGCGCAGGCCTTCGATGACCGCCAGCAGCTCCATGCGGTTGTTCGTGGTCTGGAGTTCGCCGCCATGCAGCGTCTTTTCGTGCGAGCCGGCGCGCATCAGCACCCCCCAGCCGCCGGGACCCGGATTGCCCTTGCAGGCGCCGTCGGTCCACATTTCCACTTTCTGCTCGTTCGGTTTGTTGTCCTGCATGGTGCTGCGTGCGTGTCCTTGTTCTTGCAATATGAGGCCGGCCTGGTCGCTCAGGAGGGGTCGAAGCCGTCGTCCGCCTGGCGGTTGACCACCACCGAGGCGGCGCGAGCGCGTTTGGGTTTGGTCTTCCAGGCAGGCCCGATGATACGCATGCCGGTCACGCGCTTGACCGCCGAAACCATGTAGACCGCGCCGCCCAGGCTCCACCACCGGGCGCCGGCCGATTCCAGGAAGCTCCAGCGCTGGAGCCATTTTTCGCTGCGGCAGGCTGGCGCATAGCAGCCGAACTGGCTTTCATCGACCTCCAGCGACAGCAGCTTGAACCAGTCCTTGAGCCGCGCCAGCGACACCTGGGAAGACGGCGGCTGCGGCAGCCAGGGCTCCATGCCCGGCATGCGGGTGCGCGCGCCCCACATGCTCCAGGGGTTGAACCCGGAGATGACGACGCGCCCCTCGGGCACGAGTACGCGCTCGACCTCGCGCAGCACGTTGTGGGGCTCGGGCGTGAGTTCGAAGGCGTGCGGCAGGATCAGGAGGTCAACGCTTTGGGATTCGAACGGCATGGCCTCGGGCTGGGCGATGACCACGCGCGACTGCCAGCCCGGCATGTTTTCCTGCAAGGGAGTCTCGGTGCCCATGTAGCCCTTGAACGGCATCCGGTTGGCCCGCAACAGGTTCAGGTCGGCAAGGCCGACCTGCCAGGCGTAATATCCGAAGACATCCGCGACGGCCGCGTCGAACTGGGCGCGCTCCCAGGCCAGCACGTACTGGCCGGGCGGCGTCTGGAACCATTCGGCCAGTTCTACAATCGGCGGAGTTTCTTCTGCCACATTTTTTCCTTCGAATCCCATGCAAGCCTTGACCGCCCCCGCAGGCGGCCGCGAACGCAACGCCGCGGTCTTGCCTTTGCCAGCCTTCTCAGACAACTACATCTGGGCAATCGTCCGCGACGGCCAAGTGGCGGTCGTGGACCCCGGCGAAGCCGGACCGGTGTTGCGGTTTCTGGATCAGCAAGGCTTGAAGCTGCGCGCCATTCTACTCACGCACCACCACGGCGACCATGTGGGAGGCGTCCTCGAATTGTCCCGCATCGAAGGCATTACCGTATATGGCCCGGCGCGCGAAAAGCTGCCGCGCTGCGATGTCCGGCTGACAGAAGGCGACCGCGTGACGCTGCCGGAACTGGATCTGGACCTGGCCGTGCTGGATGTTCCGGGTCACACCGCCGGGCACATCGCCTATGCCGGCCGAGCCGCCGGCGTCGAGCACGCGCTGTTCTGTGGCGACACCCTCTTTGCCGGAGGCTGTGGCCGGCTTTTCGAGGGCACTCCAGCGCAAATGTTTGATTCCTTGGAAAAATTTTCCGCTTTACCGGCGGATACAAAAGTTTTTTGCGCACACGAGTACACTCTAGCGAACCTTCGCTGGGCTTCGGCCGTCGAACCGGCCAACCGCGACCTGCAAAAGTGGAACCTGCGGGCCCAGCAATTACGCGCGGATGGTCAACCCACGCTTCCTTCGACCATCGGCCAGGAACGCGCGACCAATCCGTTCTTGCGCACGCAGCAGCCCGACGTCGTCCAGGCCGCCGCAAGCTGGGCCGGACGCCACCAGCAAACGCCGGTAGAGGTATTTGCCTCCCTTCGTGAATGGAAGAACGATTTCAAGTGACCACCTGATGAATCTATCCCGACTCCTTCTGCCGCTCATGCTGGCAGTCCTCGCCGGTTGCGCAGGAACCAAAGCCCCCGATAGCAAGAATCTCACCACCAATTCCCAAGGTCGCTACATTGCCCGGGACACGTCCCGGACGATCGACCTGACCAACCCGCCGGCCGACGCCTGGGATCGGATCCGCCGCGGTTTTGCCATCCCCAACCTGAATACCGACCTCTCGAAGCAGTGGACCGACTACTACGCGTCCCACCCCGAGTCGGTCCAGCGCATGGCCGAACGCGCGGGCAAATATCTGTATTTCATCGTCGACGAGATCAATCGCCGCGGCCTGCCCACCGAGCTGGCGCTGCTGCCCTTCGTGGAAAGCGCGTACAACCCCACGGCGCTATCGCGCGCACAGGCCTCGGGCCTGTGGCAGTTCGTGCCGGCCACCGGCCAGCACTTCAACCTG
>DALZRX010000591.1:0-2645 GCA_032015805.1 Achromobacter sp. | reverse complement strand
GGCCGATGCCGCTTCCGCCGTCCCGGCCGCCACGCGCGCCGAACCGGCGGCGCCCTCCGTTCTGGCGGAGGCGGAACCGGCCGCGACCTTTGCCCGGACGATCCTCGTCATCGAGGATGACGAACGCTTTGCCAGCATCCTGGCCGATCTGTCGGATGAGATGGGCTTCGGCTGCCTGACCGCGCACACCGCGACGGACGGCCTGGCATTGGCGTCCCAGCGGCGGCCCGATGCCATCGTGCTGGACGTGAACCTGCCCGACTTTTCCGGCCTGGGCGTGCTGGACCAGCTCAAGCGCAATCCCAACACCCGCCACATCCCGGTGCACATCGTGTCGGTGGCCGACTATGCGCAAGAGGCGCTGGGGCGCGGCGCCGTGGGCTATGCGCTCAAGCCGGTCAAGCGCGAGGAGCTGGTTGACGCGCTGCACCGCCTGGAAGCGAAATTCACGCAGAACGTGCGGCGCGTGCTGATCGTCGAGGACGACGATCGCCAACGCGACAGCGTGCGCGAACTGCTGGCGCGCGACGACGTGGAGATCGTGCTGGCGGCCAATGCCGGCGACGCGCTGGCGCTGCTGCGCGACACCACCTACGACTGCGTGGTGATGGACTTGAACCTGCCCGACATGAGCGGATACGAACTGCTGCGCGAGATGGCCGAGCAGGAAAGCGTGTCGTTCCCGCCCGTGATCGTGTACACCGGCCGCGCGTTGTCGCGCGACGAAGAGCAGCAACTGCGCCGCTTCTCCAAATCGATCATCATCAAGGACGCCCGGTCGCCCGAGCGTCTGCTGGACGAGGTGACGCTGTTCCTGCATCAGGTCGAGGCCGAGCTTCCGCCGCAGCAGCGCCAGATGCTGGAGTTGGCGCGCAGCCGCGACACCACGCTGGAGGGCCGCACCGTGCTGGTGGTGGAAGACGACGTGCGCAACGTGTTCGCGCTGTCCAGCATCCTGGAACCCACCGGATTGCACGTCGAGATCGCGCGCAACGGGCGCGAGGCGCTCGACGCCCTGGACCGATCCGGCGTGAACGGGCACCGCGCGGTCGATCTGGTGCTGATGGACATCATGATGCCCGAGATGGACGGCTACACGGCCATGCGCGAGATCCGCTCCCGGCCCGAATGGCGCCGGCTGCCCATCATTGCCCTGACGGCCAAGGCCATGAAGGACGACCAGGAAAAGTGCCTGGCCGCGGGCGCGAACGATTACATTGCCAAGCCGCTGGACGTCGAGCGCCTGCTGTCGCTGGTGCGCGTCTGGATGCGCAAATAGGCCCGACCCGATAGGACATAGCGATCACGCCCATGCCCAATCAGAACAAGGCGCACATCGAGGATATCGAGCAGCGGCTGCTGCTCGATGCGATCTATCACCGGTACCACTACGACTTTCGGGAGTACGCGCAGGCCTCGCTGAAGCGGCGCCTGCGCACCGCACTCGGCGAATTCGACTGCAAGACGCTGTCGCAGTTGCAGGACCGCGTGCTGCACGAGCCGGCGGTCTTCACGGGCCTGCTGCAGTATCTGACGGTACAGGTCAGCGACATGTTTCGCGATCCCAGCTACTTTCTGGCGCTGCGCAACGAGGTCGTGCCCATCCTGCGCACCTACCCGTCGATCAAGGTGTGGGTGGCCGGCTGCAGCACCGGCGAGGAAGTCTATTCGCTCGCCATCCTGCTGCTCGAGGAAGGGCTGCTGGACCGTGCGCTGATCTACGCCACCGACATCAATCCGCATGCGCTGCGCGCGGCCGAGCAGGGCGTCTTCGACCTGGACCGGGCGGCGGCCTTCACTGCCAACCACGCGCAGGCCGGCGGGCGCAGTTCGCTGTCGGACTACTACACGGCGCGGTACGGCCGCGTGGTGTTCGACAAGTCGCTGCGTGAACACATGGTGTTCTCCGACCACAGCCTGTCGACGGACAGCGTGTTCGCGGAGGTGCATCTGGTCTCGTGCCGCAACGTGCTCATCTACTTCGAGCGCGATCTGCAGGACCGGGCGCTGGGGCTGTTCCACGACGCGCTGGTCCATCGCGGATTCCTCGGACTGGGGTCCAGGGAATCCGTGCGGTTCTCGGCTCAGGCGGACGGCTTTGACGACTTCGTCCTGGCGGACCGCATCTATCGCAAGAAGGCCGACCTATGAGCGCGGGCGCCGCCGACGTGGACTCGGGGATGCAGTCCGCTGCCTCCTGGGATGCGATCGTCATCGGCGGATCGTCGGGCGCCATCGACGCCTTGAACGTCCTTCTGCCGGCGCTTCCCGCGGGTTTGCAGGCCGGTGTGATCGTGCTCCTGCACCTGCCGAGCGACCGCCGCAGTCTGCTGACCGACATCTTCGGCTACCGCTGCGCCTTGCCTGTGCAGGAAGCCCAGGACCAGCAACCGATACGGCCTGGGCACGTGTATTTTGGCCCGCCCGGTTATCACCTGCTGGTGGACCGGGGACCGCGCCTGGCGCTGTCGATCGATCCGCCGGTGCATTTTTCTCGGCCGTCGATTGACGTGCTGTTCCAGTCGGCCGCCGATTGCTATGGCGAACGGCTGCTGGGCGTGCTGCTGTCCGGGGCGAACGAGGACGGCGCCGAAGGCCTGGCAGCCATCCATGCTGCCGGCGGCCGCGCGCTGCTCCAGTGACTG
>DALZRX010000590.1:0-2660 GCA_032015805.1 Achromobacter sp. | reverse complement strand
GCCCAGCTCGAACGACACGGGCTTCACGCCCGGCGCCACCGCGCGCATGATGGCCGCGCCCGTGGCGGATTCGCCAGTGAAGGTGATGCCGTCGATGTCGGGATGCGTGGTCATGAATTCGCCCGCGGAATTCGGGCCGAAGCCGTGCATCAGGTTCAGCACGCCGGGCGGCAGGCCGGCCTCGTGCGCCACCTCGGCCAGCAGCGTGGCGGTCGACGGCGTGACTTCCGACGGCTTCATGATGACGGTATTGCCGAAGGCGAGCGCGGGCGCGACCTTCCAGGTCAGCAGCAGCAGCGGCAGGTTCCACGGCGAAATCACGCCCACCACGCCCAGCGGTTTGCGGTAGGCGTAGTTCAACGCCTGGCGGCCGTCGGGCGTGTCGGTCATGTAGCTTTCCATGTCCAGCGTTCGCGCCAGTTCCGCGAAGGTGCGGAAGTTCGCCGCCCCGCGCGGGATATCGATCTTGCCGGCCCAGCCGACGGGTTTGCCGGTGTCGCCGATCTCGGCCTGCAGGAAATCGTCGAACCGGCGTTCGATGCCGTCGGCCAGCGCCAGGAGATAGTCGGTGCGCGCGGCCACGGGTAGCGCGGCCCACGCGGGTAGCGCCCGCCTTGCCGCGGCGACGGCGCGGTCCACCTGATCGCGGGTGGCTTCATGCACCTGCGCGATCCGTTGCCCGTCCACGGGGCTGTGTTTGTCGAAGGTGGACGCGCCGTCTTCGAAGCGGCCGTCCAGGTAGTTGCGCAATTGGCGTATCGGCATCGGCGTCGTTCCCGTTGTCGGCGAATGGGGTAGGTTCATATAAATACGTATACGTACTATATTGGCGGATATTAGGCAGTGGACGGACCCGCGTCAATGCGCATTTGCGAGAACGCCTGCGCCTACAATCGCCAGGCTCATTCCATGGACGCCAGATGACCGCCGCTTCCAAATCCGCCCGCCGGGCTTCCGACCGGACCCTGAAGGAATTCGACCTGACGCAGGTGGCCTCCCACCTGCTGCGGCGCGCTCATTTCCGGGCCGAGGCGCTTTTTGCGCAGGCCTTTCCGGACGAAGACCTGACGCCGCGCCAGAAGGCCTTGCTGGTGACCGTCTATCAGAATCCCGGCGCGACGCAGAACCGCATTGCCGAGCTGATCGCGCTGGACCGCAATTCGTTTGCGGAGATGATTGCGCGCATGACAAAGAAGGGGTACGTGCGCCGCACGCGGTCTGCCGAGGACGGCCGGGCTTATGCGCTGGAGATCACGCCCGAGGGCGGGGCATTGCTTGCCCGCATCCTGCCGCGTGACGCCGAGGTGGAAGCGCAGGTGCTGGCGCCCATTCCCGAGGAATTGCGCCCAGTGTTCCTGCAGTGCCTGCGCCTGATGGCGGGGCTGGAGACGCCGCCGGCGCCATGAGGCGGGGCGGCGCCCGATCGGGTCAGACGTCGGTCTTGGGCGCTTGCGGCGGTGGCTCGGCGGGCGAGGGCGTCTGCGGCTGTGGCGTGCCCTGGCGCTCCACCTTCCCGAAGCGCAGGGCAAACTGGCGCGTGAAGACGGCGCCGAAGAAGAAGATCTGCGCGGAATACCAGATCCACAGCAGCAGCGCGATCAACGAACCGGCGGCGCCGTAGGCCGATACGGCCGCGCCGCGGCTCAGGTACAGCCCGATGCCCCATTTGCCCAACAGGAACAGGGCGGCCGTCACGACGGCGCCCGGTATGACGTCCTGCCAGGTGATCCGGGCGCTGGGCAGCAGCTTGAAGATCACGGCAAAGAGCGCCGCCACGACCGAAAAAGAAAAGATGTTCGAGATCCACTCCGCCACGATCGCAAAGGTGGAATTGGTCCACAGTGAACCGTAAATGCCTCTTGCGGCCGCCAGCGCTGCGTTGACGGTCAAGGACACCAGCAGGAACAGCGCCAGCACCAGCACCAGCCCGAACGACAACAGGCGGCTGCGCACCAGGCCTTGCAGGCCGCTTTTCTGGTTCGCCCGCACTTCCCACAATTCATCCAGGCTGGCCTGCAGCTCCGCAAAGGCCGTCGTCGCACTGAAGATGAGCACGCAGATGGAGATCAGGGCGGCCACCCAGCCGCTACCGGATTCATGGGCGCTGGCCAGCACCGTCTGGATCACTTCGGCGCCGCGGTCGCCGATCAGGTCGCGCAGTTGCGCGAACAACTCTGAGCGCACGGCCTCTTCGCCGAAGAACGCGCCGGCCACGGCGATCACCAGCAGCAGCATCGGCGCCAGCGAGAACACCATGTAAAGCGCCAGCGCGGCGCCCTTGCTGGAAGCGCGATGGCTCGACCACTGCTTCGCCGAGTCCATCAGCAGGCCGCCGATCTGGGAAGGGCGCAGGACACGGAGCACGGTTTTGGGCAAACGCATGTGGCAAATTCCCGGTATGGCGAACCCTCATTGTAGGGACGCATGCAAGCCCCAGACACCGCCAGATTGTTGGCAAAAGTTTGCCAATCCGGGGAAATCTGCCCGTGCTGAAACAACACGCAAAGATATCCGGCCGCCCAAAAGAAAAACCCCCGGGGCGAAGGACCGGGGGTTTTTCGGATACTGCGTTCCCCGGCCGAAGCCGGGGAGGCCTTGCAGGAACGGCGGGACTTAGAAGTCCATGCCGCCCATGCCGCCCATGCCGCCGGGCATGGCCG
>DALZRX010000589.1:0-2660 GCA_032015805.1 Achromobacter sp. | reverse complement strand
GCCTTCCTGTGCGGCGCGCGCGCCGGCTACATGACGGGGCAGAACCTGGTGCTGGACGGCGGCATCTATCCCGGCACGCTCTGACCACCTTTCGCGCGGACACCTTACCCATGACCGATACCGCAGCATTCGACCTAACGATCCGCAACGGCCGCATCAGCACGGCCACGGACACCTTCCATGCCGACATCGGTGTGCGCGACGGCGTGATCGCCGCGCTGGGCCAGGGCCTGGCGCCGGGCGCGCGGGACATCGACGCCGCGGGGCGCTGGGTGCTGCCGGGCGGCATCGACAGCCACTGCCATGTCGAACAACTGTCCGGCATGGGCATCATGTGCGCCGACGATTTCTACAGCGCGACCGTGTCGGCGGCGTTCGGCGGCACCACCACCATCATTCCATTCGCGGCCCAGCATCGCGGCAACGCGCTGCCGGAAGTGGTGGCCGACTACGCCCGCCGTGCCGAGGAAAAGGCGGTCATCGACTACGGCTTTCACCTGATCCTGTCCGACCCCACGGAGCAGGCGCTCCAGCACGATTTGCCCGAGCTCATCAAGAACGGCATCACGTCCTTCAAGGTCTTCATGACGTACGACCGCCTGAAGCTGGATGACTACCAGTTGCTGGACGTGCTGGAGGTTGCCGATCGCGAGGGTGCGCTGGTCATGGTGCATGCCGAGAACAACGACATGATCCGCTGGGTGGCCCGCCGCCTGGCCGAACGCGGCATGACCGCGCCCAAGTACCATGCCGTGGCCCACACGCCGCTCGCCGAAAGCGAGGCGACGCATCGCGCCGTGACGCTGGCCCGGATGATGGACGTGCCGATCCTGATCGTGCACGTGGCGGGACTGGAAGCGGTGCGTGTGGTGCATTCGTCGCAGGCGCTGGGGCTGCCGATCCATGCGGAAAGCTGCCCGCAATACCTATTTTTGACGGCCGACGATATCGACGCGCCCGGCCTGGAAGGGGCCAAGTTCTGCTGCAGCCCGCCACCGCGCGATGCCGCCTCGCAGGACGCCGTGTGGCAGGGGCTGACCGACGGCACCTTGCAGCTCTATTCCTCCGATCACGCCCCCTACCGCTTCGACGCCAGCGGCAAACTGCCCAAGGGCGACGCCACCACGTTCAAGGATGTGGCCAACGGGGTGCCAGGGCTGGAAGTGCGCATGCCGCTGCTGTTTTCCGAAGGCGTGCTGGGCGGCCGCATTTCGATCGAGCGCTTCGTCGCGTTGACCGCCGCCAATCACGCCCGCACCTACGGCCTGTACCCGCAGAAGGGCACCATCGCGGTGGGCGCGGACGCCGACATCGCCATCTGGAATCCGGAACGCGAGGTGACGATCTCCGCCGCCATGCTGCACGACAACGTGGGCTACACGCCCTATGAAGGCCGGACCGTGCGCGGCTGGCCCGAAGTGGTCATCAGCCGCGGCCGCATCGCCGTCGAACACGGGCAATTGCACGTGGCGCGTGGAAGCGGACGCTTCATCAAGCGCGGCACGCCCGAACCCGTGCTGCGCCAGCGCCTGACCGGCAACCCCAACGCGCTGGTGCGCAAGTATTTCTCGGCCAACGGCGCCGCCTGAGTCACTGCTAAAGGATCACGGCATGAGCAAACGTCCCTTCGGCCTGGCCGTCGCACAGATGGGTCCGGTGCAACCGCAAGAGTCGCGCCGCCAGGCGGTCGCCCGCCTGCTGGCGATGATGCGCGAGGCGCACGGACGCGGCGCGCGCATGGTGGTGTTTCCCGAACTGGCGCTCACCACGTTCTTTCCGCGCTATTGGATGACGGAAGACGAGGCGATGGAGCGCTACTTCGAAAAGGAGATGCCCGGCCCAGAGACCCGCGTGCTGTTCGACACCGCCCGCGAACTGGGCATCGGCTTCTACCTGGGCTACGCCGAAATCGCCACGGACGGCCGGCGCTTCAACACCAGCATCCTGGTCGACGCCAACGCGCGCATCGTCGGACGCTACCGCAAGATCCATCTGCCCGGCCATAGCGACCACAAGCCCGACGCGCCGTTCCAGCACCTGGAAAAGAAGTTCTTCGACGTGGGCAACGAGGGCTTCAACGTCTGGGAAACGCTGGGCACCCGCATCGGCATGTGCCTGTGCAACGACCGCCGCTGGACGGAGACCTGGCGCGTGCTCGCGTTGCAGGGCGCCGAGATCGTGGCGTTGGGATACAACACGCCGTCACTGAATATCCACTGGAACGAACCGGTCCATCTGCGCATGTTCCACCACCTGCTCAGCCTGCAGGCGGCCGCGTACCAGAACGCGGTCTGGGTGGCCGCGGCAGGCAAGGCCGGCATCGAGGACGGCAGCCACCTGATCGCCGGATCGGCCATCGTCGCGCCCACGGGCGAGATCGTGGCCCAGGCGCAGGGGGAGGAGGACGAGGTGATTTTCTGCCAGGCCGATCTGGCGCTGGGAGACACCTTCAAGCAGCACATCTTCAACTTCGCCGCCCACCGGCGTCCGGAACACTACGGCCTGATTCTGGAGCGCGTAGGGACCGGCCCCGCCCTGGGCAAGACGCCTCTTCCCTAAAGGACTCGCCATGACCCGCCTCTTGCGCACCCTGACCCTTGCCGGCCGCTGCGGCCTCACGCTGTGCCTGGCCGGCGCCAGCCTGGCCGCGGCCGCCCAGC
>DALZRX010000588.1:0-2667 GCA_032015805.1 Achromobacter sp. | reverse complement strand
CCCGCCGCTCTGGCACGAGACCAAGGCCGTCGCCGTCGTCGCGCGGCATATCCAGGTCATGCGCGCGGCCGAAGCGCCGGTATACGTGGGCGCCGTCGCGCGTCACGATTTTGGCGTCGATGCCGGAGCCGGGTTCGGGAAACCCGTCGAACGCGCCCGGCGCGGTGAACACGATGATGTCGCGCAGCGACGCCATGTCGCCGATGATCCGGCGGTCGACGATATTGGCGGCGCCCACCCAGAGCTGCAGCCCGCTGGCCAGGGTAAAGGCCGGCGGCGGCAGCGTCAGGGGTTCGGGCAGCTTGCCCCAAGCGGCGGAGCAGCGCAGCACGCCGCCAAGGGTGCGGCCGATGTCCCGGATGTAGGTGGAATTGAAGAGCAGCACGCGCAGGGTCGCCACGTCCGATTCCGAACACAGCGCGCCGCCATGTGCCGCCGCGGACATCAGGCGATGGCTTTCCTGGGCCACTCTCAGCGCGTGCGCCAGCAGCCGGGCGTTGTGCCCGGCAAGCTTGTCGTCGGCCTGCCCCAGCTCGATCTGGCGTCCAGCCAGCACCCCCGCCAGGAATCCAAGCGCCGACAACAACAACACGAAAGCCGCAATTTTGAAACGTGACATGGGGACCGGTGACACATGGGCGGCGCGTTGCGAACATCTGCGCGTAAGGCAATGTAACCGGAACGTTTGTATCCTTAAAGCTGAAATTCACCCCCGCAGACCCGCCAATTGTGGCTTTCAAAACCCGCGTGGCAGCAGGCGACGTGACCGGGCGACCCGACACCGAGGACACCGCGCCGCGCGATCTAGGGGGAAACCCGATATAAAACTTTGCGCGCCGCCCATGATGCTGCGTTATGCGCCGGCGCCCGAGCAGGCGGCCGCGTGCCGGATTTCTTCATGCGGATCAATGACTTGGCACGTTCGACCCGTGCGGCGCCGCCGGGCGTCACGCAGGCAGCCCGGCGTATCGCATCCGCCTGCGCCGGGGCATCCTTGCGCCTTCGGCCTTGAACGCGCCCCCGCGCGCCGGGCCTCGCACGATTTTCCCGCACGCGATCGGGCAGCGGCGCCAAGGCGCCGTGCGTCCGGCCGCGGCGATCCGCCCCCTGGAGATCCCTGTGAACCACACTTCCACGTCCCGCAAAATGGGCCTGGCCGTCGCCCAGATGGGCGCCGTCAATCTTGCCGACTCCCGCGCGGTGGTCGTGCGCCGCCTGGTCGAGATGATGCGCGAAGCCGCCGCCCGCAGGGCGGAGTTCGTCGTGTTTCCCGAGCTGGCGCTCACGACGTTCTTTCCCCGCTACTGGATGGATGACGCCGAAGCGGTGGAGCGCTACTTCGAAAAGACCATGCCCAACGCCGACGTGCAGCCGCTGTTCGACACGGCGCGCGAGCTGGGCATCGGCTTTTACCTGGGCTATGCCGAGCTGACGCCCGAAGGCCGCCAGTTCAATACGGCCATCCTCGTGGACCGCAGCGCCAAAATCATCGGCAAGTACCGCAAGATCCACCTGCCGGGCCACTCGGACCACAAGGTCGACGCGCCCTTTCAGCATCTGGAAAAGAAGTTCTTCGAAGTCGGCGACCTGGGCTTTGGGGTCTGGGAGACCAACGACGTCAAGATCGGCATGTGCCTGTGCAACGACCGCCGCTGGCCCGAAACCTACCGCGTGATGTCGCTGCAAAGCGCCGAACTCATCGTGCTGGGCTACAACACGCCGTCGCTGAACATCCACTGGAACGAGCCCGCGCACCTGCGCACCACCACGCACGAAATCGTGCTGCAGGCGAGCGCCTACCAGAACGCCGTGTGGATCGGCGCGGCCGGAAAATGCGGACACGAGGACGGTCACCACATGATCGGCAGCTCGATGATCGTCGCCCCCTCGGGCGAGATCGTCGCCCGCGCGAGCGGCGAGGAAGACGAGGTGATCACGGCGCGCATCGACCTGGGGCTGGGCCAGACCTTCCGCGACCATGTGTTCAATTTCGCCAAGCATCGCAGCCCGCATCACTACAAGCTCATCGTCGAGCGCACCGGCGCGGGCGAACCGCTGCCCCGGCCCGACATCGACTGAGGCCGCACGCCCGCTGGTACCCCCCGTTGCCCGCGTCATCGCGGGCAATTTCTTTTGGCTGCCGGCACCCTCGCGCTGCGCCCGCGCTGCGCCCGCGCTGCTAGACTGCTCGTGGACCTTTGATTGACCGACCCCGCAGGCAACGATCCGATGCGCTTAATCGACACCGAACAGACCCGCAACGCCCTGTCCTTCGACACCGTCATTCCCGCGCTGCGGGACGCCTTTCGCGAAGGCGCCACGGTGCCCGCCCGCCATGTCCACGCCATCCAGTCCGGCAACGCGCACGGCACCTCGCTGATCATGCCCGCGTGGAGCGATCGCGGGTATTTCGGCGTCAAGATCATCAACATCTTTCCGGACAACACGCATCAGGGCCTGCCGGGCCTGCATGCCACCTATAACCTGTACAGCGCCACCACGGGGGTGCCGATCGCGCAGGTCGACGGCGATATCGTCACCGTGTACCGCACTGCCGGCGCGGCCGCGCTGGGCGCGGACTATCTGGCCCGTGCCGACGCCGGCACCCTGCTGATCGTCGGGTCGGGCCGCATCGCGGGCCTGGTGGCGCAAGCCATGCGCACGGTG
>DALZRX010000587.1:0-2668 GCA_032015805.1 Achromobacter sp. | reverse complement strand
CCACCGCTACCAGCGGGCGCGCGCCGAGCCGGTCCTGGCCATGCGTCTGGCCACGGACGGCCTTCACAAGCTGTTCGGATCGAAAGCCACGCCGCTCGTCTGGCTGCGCAATGCCGGCATGCACTGGGTCGAACGCGCGCCGCTGATCAAGCGCCGCCTGATCGCCGGGGCGTCCGCCAACTAGGCGGCTGCGTCGCCCGGAGGAACCTGTACGGGCGCGCATCCGTCTGATAGGCATGGCGTGGCGGTTGCCCGCCCCGGCCGCGCGTCCGGGATCGGTTACGCTTTGCGGCTGAGTACACGACAGACAAGACAAGTACAGGAGTACCCATGAAATTCCGCATACCCGCCACGCTGGCGGCGTGTTTCCTGGCCGCCGGCATCGGCCTGTCCGCCGCCGCCCAGGCCCAGGGCGCCAAGTCCGTGTCCACGCAGTCCACGGGACAGCCGGCCAAGGGCGAAAAAAGCGTCTCCACCACCGAGCTCGACCCCCAATCGGCCGCCGTCAAGGAACGCTTCCAGCAGCGCTTCTCCGGCATGAACGTCACCACCGTGCGCCGCACGCCCTACGGCCTGTTCGAAGTGCAGCTCGGCATGGACCTGATCTACACCGACGAAGGCGTCACGTGGGTCATGGAAGGACCCCTGATCGACGCCACGACGCGCCGCGACGTCACCCGCGAATCGCAGGAAAAGCTCAGCGCCGTCACGTTCGACCAGTTGCCGCTGGACCTCGCGATCAAGCAGGTCAAGGGTGACGGCTCGCGCAAGGTCGCGATCTTCGAAGATCCCAACTGCGGCTACTGCAAGCAACTGCGCAAGACGCTCGAAGACGTGGACAACCTGACCGTCTACACCTTCCTCTATCCCATCCTGTCGCCGGACTCCAAGGTCAAGGTGCGCAACGTCTGGTGCGCCAAGGATCAGGGCAAGACCTGGGACGACTGGATGCTGCGCGGCAAGACGCCGCCCGCCGCCGACTGCGACGTCCCCGAAGACAAGCTGCTGGCGCTCGGCCAGCAACTGATGGTGCGCGGCACGCCGACGCTGTTCTTTGCCGACGGCTCGCGCATCAGCGGCGCGCTGCCGCTGGACCAGCTCAAGGCCCGTTTGAACTGACCGGCGCGCGTCGCGCCGGCCCGGGAAGGGGTGGCGCGGCCAGCGCCATCCCTCCCGGAGACAAGACTTGAAAATCGCAATACTCGACGATTACCACGACGTAGCCCGGCGCTATGCGGACTGGACCTCGCTGGGCGGCGACGCCGAGGTGCAGATCTTCAACAACTTCATTCCCGACGATCAGGTCGAGGCCACGCTCGAGCCCTTCGACGTGATCGTCGCCATGCGCGAGCGCACGCCGTTTCCCGCCGCGCGCATCCGCGCCCTGCCCAAGTTGCGCCTCCTGGTCACCACCGGCTTGCGCAACAACGCCATCGACATGCAGGCCTGCGCCGAGCAGGGCATTGTCGTGTCCGGCGCGCCGGGCAGCGCCGACGCCAACACCGCCACGGCGGAACTCGCCTGGGCGCACATCCTGGGCCTGTTCAAGCATCTGCCCGCCGAAGACGCCGCCATGCGCCGCGGCATGTGGCAGACGGCCATGCCCGAGCCGCTGGCCGGCAAGCGGCTGGGCGTGGTGGGCCTGGGCAAGCTGGGCGCCGCCGTTGCCAAGGTGGGTCTGGCCTTCGGCATGGATGTGGTGGCCTGGAGTCCCAACCTGACCGACGAGCGCGCCCAGGCCGCGGGCGTCACGCGCGTGGACAAGCACGAACTCTTTTCCACGTCCGACGTCGTGAGCCTGCACCTGATCCTGTCCGAGCGCAGCCGCAACGTGGTGGACGCCACCGCGCTGGCCGCGATGAAACCGACCGCGTACCTCGTGAATACCTCGCGCGCCGGCCTCGTGGACCAGGATGCACTGATGGACGCGCTGGTGAAGTTCCGCATCGCGGGCGCGGGCCTGGACGTCTATCCCGAGGAACCGCTGTCCCCCACCGACAGCGTGCGCGACCTGGACAACGTAATCCTGACCCCGCATCTTGGCTACGTCAGCCGCGAAAACTTCGAGGCCTTCTACCAGAACTGCCTGGAGGCGGTGAAAGCCTGGGCGGCAGGCACGCCTATCCGCGTGCTGAACGCCTGATACAGAGCACGAATGCAAACGGGGCTGCATTGGCAGCCCCGTTTTTTTGCATCCCGCGTTCTCACCCGCGCGAAAACACCACCTTCTTCTCGATGATGGCGCCCGGCTCCAGTGCCGGCGGCGTGTCGCCACATGCCTCGTCCGCGTCCTCGGTCGGATCGACCGAATCAAACGCCGTGTCGCCATTGGCGTCGGGCACGCCCGTGGGCTTCAGGCCGACGAAGTCGAACAGGTCGCGGTCCATCAGGTGCGAAGGCACCACGCGCGACAGCGAGTTGAAGACGTTCCAGGAGCGGCCCGGGTGTTGCTTGTCCCAATCCTTGATCATGCGGCCCACTTCCTTGCGCTTCAGGTTCTCTTGCGAGCCGCAAAGATTGCACGGAATGATGGGGAACTGCTTGAGCTCGGCGTAGGCGATCAGGTCGGTCTCGGCGATGTACGAGAGCGGGCGGATCACCGTGTGGCGGCCGTCGTCGGACACCAGCTTGGGCGGCATGCCCTTGGCCTTGCCGCCGTAGAACAGGT
>DALZRX010000586.1:0-2694 GCA_032015805.1 Achromobacter sp. | reverse complement strand
GTGGCCAGGCGCCAGTGGCGCACGGCATCGGCGGGACGGTCCAGGCGATCGTAAAGGCTGCCCAGCAGCGCGTGCGTCTGCGCATCGCTGCGCCGCGCGAGACTGCGCAGCAGGTAGCGTTCGGCCTGGCCCCAGAGCTGGCCGTTCAGGCACAGCATGCCCAATGCGGTCAACAGGTCGGGATCGGTCGGGCGCTGCTGCAGCCAGGTCTCCGCCTTGGCAAGGCGGCGCGACACCTGATCGGCTTCGCAGCGGGCATACGCCGCCACCAGCGCCGGATTGAACTTGACCGCGACGGCAGACTCCAGGACGCGGGCCGCGTCGTTGGCTTCGCCTGCGCCCTCGAACGCCGCCGCGCCCGCCAAGGCGATCTCGGGAAGCAGGCGCTCCTCGGCCTTGAGGTCTTTCCAGATGGGACGCCAGGCATCGTTGCCGGCGGCGGCGCGCAAGCGTGCGGCGCCCGCGGCGTCGATCAGGATATCGGCTTCGGAACGGCCCAGCGCATTGCGGCGCAACAGGCCGCGTGCCAGCGTGAAGACCTGCTCTTGATGATTCAAGGCCGTATGTGCGCGCAGCAGCAGGCGCATCGTGTGCAGATGGCGCGCGCCACCGTCGGCCAACGGCCCGAGCACGGTCAGCGCGCGCTCTGCGCGGCCTTGATCGAGCAGCATGTCGGCGGAGACCGTGGCGGTGGCCTCAACGAGGCCGGGCTCGGTGCCCGCCTGTTCCTGCGCGGTGGCGAGCAGACGGTCGCGGCGGTCGAATTCGCCGAGTCCGTGCGCGGCACGCGCCGCCGACAGTGCGGCCAGCACGCGGCGCGTGCGCACCTTGGTCTGGTCCAGCAGCTTGGTCAGGTCTTTTTCGGCGTAAGCGTAGCGGCCTTCGAGCAGGCCGATCCAGCCACGTTCAAGCAGTTCGTGGTCGCGCGCCTGCGCACGCTTGCCGCGCCAGGCCCGGACGCGATCCGGAATGGCGAGCAGCCAGGCCAGGAGGCGCAGGCCCACATACAGAGTGATGAATGTCGCGACGATGAGCAGGACGGCGAGCGTCAGCGACATTTCGATGCGCCACGGCCACACCAGGAGCAGCACGTTGCCCGAATGCGAGCGCAGCACCACCGCCAGGGCGACGGCGACAACGGCGAGCAGCAGGGTCCAGAACCAGGTACGCATGAGCTCAGTCCTGGTCGCTGGTCTTGAAGCCCGCGGCGCGCAAGGCCGCCACGGCGTTCAGGCTGTCCGACACGTCCGGCATGCGCACGGCGATGTCGGTCTGGGCGAGTTCACGCGCAAGGGTCTGCGCGGCGACCGTATCGGGCGAACGGGCATCGAAGTACTTGGAGAGCGTCGAGCCGACGTTGTCGAGCTCGCTCTTCCAGACCGAAGGCTGGCGCATCAACATTGCGAGTTGCGCCGTCAACAGGCGCTGGCGCAGCGTGCCGCGAACCTGGTCAGCCTGCTCCGGGGACAACAGCAGCGCGGCCGGCTCGTCCACGCGCTGGATCGTGATGAGACCGCCGAGTTCGTGGGCCAGAGCGGAACCCGCGCGGCCGGGCCAGGAGGCAACTTCGGCGCGCCAGCGCTGCCACCAGGCCGCGTCGGCGGGCAGGCCGGCCTGCGGATCGACGGTGGGGGCCGGCGCGGGCGGCTGCGATTGGCCGACGGGCGCCACGCCCGGCGACACGGTGTCAGGCACCAGCAACGGCGCCTTGCCGATCAGGGCGACAAGGCGTTCGATGCGGCCGGATTGGGCGGGGATGTCAACGGTGGACACCGCACGCAGACGGTCCAGGTCGCCGTTGATGGATTGCTGCAGGCTGGAGAAACGCGGACGGTCGGCGCGGGCCAGGCGCGACTGGGCGGTTTCCAGCGCAACGATGGCATTGGAGACGTTGCCGGCGAGACGCAATTGCTGATTGGCGATGGTCAGCAGCCGCTCGACGTCGTTGGCCAGCAGTTCGTCGCTGGCGCTGTCATTGAAGTTTTGCCAGGCTTGCTGCAAGGCGTTGTACTGGCTTTGCGTTTCGCGCAGGGTGTCTTCGAGTTCAGCAACGCGGCCCGTCTGCGCCTGTGCGAGGGCGAGCGCTTCGCGCGTGTCCTTGCGGGCCTGCGATACGTCGGCGCTCAGCGTGTCGAGGCGCGTGGCAACTTCGCGGCCTGCGGATACGAACTGCGTGCGTTGCTTCCAAAGCGCATAACCCAGCCCGACGGCCAACAGGATGACGATTATCAGGGCGGTGACCAGCGGGCCACTGCCGCGCTTGGCCGGACGGGCCTTGACGGAGTCGGCCGGGGCCGATGCGGGCGCGGTTGCGTCCGGGGCGGCCGGAAGAACGGCCGGATCGGTAGCGGGAGTCTTGTCTGTCATGACGCGATTGTATTCGGTGTCAGTCCGAACCAACGAATCAAGCAGCAACAAAAGCCTGGAATATCGACTCGTCGTTGGGCATGCAGATTTTTACCATCGCCGATCCGGATGCACCATGACAGGACTGTTGCACGCGGCCCGCCAGCGATGGGTGGGTGACCACGAAGCGGCAGCGCTGCCACCAATCTGTGAGATGCGCGCGCGCTAGTTGACCGCCGATGGCGTCGGCGCCCTCTCCGCTGGTGACCAGCCATGTCGCGGCGACACCCGCGCCGGCCCAACGCCGCAGCGTGCCGAGCTGATCGAGGGTCCAGCCAGCCGGCCGCC
>DALZRX010000585.1:0-2696 GCA_032015805.1 Achromobacter sp. | reverse complement strand
GTCGCCGTCGTGCCGGCCGAACTGCCGATCGGACTGGTGACCAGCCTGGTGGGCGGCCCCTTCTTTTTATGGCTGCTGGCGCGCGGCCGGAGGCACGCATGATGCTCGCAGCCGACGACCTGGTGTTGACGCGCGGGGGCAACCGCATCCTGGACAAGGTATCGCTGGCGGTGCGGCCCGGCGAAGTGGTGGGGCTGCTGGGCGCCAATGGCGCGGGCAAGTCGACCCTGCTGGGGGCGATGTCCGCCGAACTGGCGCCGGACTCGGGCACGGTCCGGTTGGGTGATGCCGACGTGCAGACGCTGGCGCACCGCCAGCAGGCCCGCCTGCGCGCCGTGCTGCCGCAAAAGCCCGGGCTCAGCTTCGACCTGGACGTGCGCGACGTGGTGGCGATGGGCGCCTATCCGTTTCCCGAGCTTTCGCCCGCGCAGGTGGACCTGCTGGTGGACCAGGCGCTGGGCTGGGCCGACGTGACGCATCTGAATGCGCGCCGCTATCCAGAGTTGTCAGGCGGCGAGCAGCAGCGCGTGCAGTTTGCCCGCGTGCTGGTGCAGTGCAAGGCGGCGCGCGCGAAAGCCGAGCCGCGCTATCTGCTGCTGGACGAGCCCACCGCCAGCCTGGACCCCAAGCACCAGGGCGACCTCCTGCGCGTCGCGGCGGGCCTCGCCCACGACGGCGATACCGGCGTACTGGTGATCCTGCACGACATGAACCTGGCGGCGCGCTGGTGCGACCGGCTGTTGCTGCTTTGCGGCGGCCGCGCCATCGCGGCGGGCACGCCGGCAGAGGTGCTGACCCCGAAGAACCTGTTCCTGGCCTACGGCATCGACGCCCATGTCATGCCGCATCCGCTGCAACCGGAGCGCCTGCTGGTCGTGACGACATGACCGCGTGACGCGGAACGCGGGGCCGGTAAAATGACGGGCATTGCATTTCCGTCAATTTTCACAGGATCCCGTGTCATGCCTACTTTTGACGTCGTCTCCGAAGTCGACAAACACGAATTGACCAACGCGGTCGACCAGGCCAACCGCGAATTGTCCACGCGCTTCGATTTCAAGGGCACCGATGCCAAGTTCGAACTCGAAGGCTTCGTCGTGACCCAGGTCGCCTCCAGCGCGTTCCAGCTCAAGCAGATGCTCGACATCCTGCGCGGCCGCCTGGCCGCACGGGGCATCGACGTGCGCTGCCTGGACGTCGCCGACCCCCTCGAAAACCTGGGCGGCGCCCGGCAGAAGGTCACCATCAAGCAGGGCATCGAACAGCCCGTCGCCAAAAAGCTCATCGCGGCCATCAAGAATGCCAAGCTCAAGGTGGAATCCCAGATCAACGGCGACAAGCTGCGCATCTCCGGCAAGAAGCGCGACGACCTGCAGACCGCCATCGCGCTTCTGAAGAAGACGGACGTCGATCTGCCGCTGCAGTTCGAGAACTTCCGCGACTGAGCCCGCCCGGTCCAGACAGATGGGGCATTCCAGCGAACTGCTCCTTGTCGTCGAACTCGCCCGCGCGGGCGGCATGTCGGCCGCCGCGCGCGAGCTCGACGTCACGCCCGCCGCGGTCAGCAAGCGCCTGGCGCAGATCGAGGCGCGTCTGGGCGTGCGGCTGTTCAACCGCAGCACGCGCCGCCTGAGCCTCACCGCCGAGGGCGAGGTCTACCTTGAAAACGCCCGCCGCATCCTGGGCGAGATCGACGACCTGGACGAGCTCATCGCCAGCCGCCAGGCCGCGCCGCGCGGCCTGCTCAAGGTCAACGCGCCGCTGGGCTTCGGCCGCAGCTACATCGCGCCCGCCATCGCGCAATTCGCGCAGAAATATCCCGAAGTCTCGCTGCAATTGCAGCTCACCGACCGCCCCGCGGATTTCGTGCGGGACGCGTTCGACGTCGCCGTGCGTTTCGGCGACCTGCCGGACACCAGCCTCATCGCCCGCAGGATCGCGCCCAACCGCCGGCTGGTCTGCGCATCGCCCGGCTACCTGAAAGAACACGGCACCCCGTCCACGCCCCATGACCTCGTGCGGCACCAATGCATCGTGCTGCGCCAGAACGAGGCCGCCTATGGGCTATGGCGATTCACCAAGGGGCGGCGTAGCGAAACCGTGAAGGTGCGCGGCAATCTCAGCAGCAACGACGGCGAGGTGACGCTGACCTGGGGACTGGCCGGCCTGGGCATCCTGCAGCGCGCGGAATGGGACTTGGCCCGATATCTGCGCAGTGGCCGGCTGGTGCAGGTGCTTCAGGACTACGCGCTGCCCCAGGCGGACATCTACGCGGTCTTTCCTGAACGCCACCATCTGTCCGCCAAGGTGCGGGTCTTTGTGGATTTCCTGGTGGCGTACTTTGGCGAAGGCTCTGAAGGGCGGTGGTGATGGCCCTGGCCGGCGATTGTGGTCACGCTGTCCACAGGTGCTGCGCCGCATAGGCGCGCCACGGCCGCCAGGCCTCGGACCGGGCCAGTAGCTGCGCGGGAGTGTAGGAACGCGACTCCAGTTTTTCCAGGGCGCGGATCAGGCCGATGTCCGCATGCGGAAACGCATCGGGTTCGCGCAACTGGCGCAAGGCGATGTATTGCGCGGTCCATTCCCCCACGCCGCGTATCGTGCGCAACCGCCGCACGGCCGCTTCCAGGCCGTCGGCGGCGTCAAACAGGTCCGGGTCCGCCACGGCGGCCGCCGCCACCGCCGAAAGCGTGGCC
>DALZRX010000584.1:0-2703 GCA_032015805.1 Achromobacter sp. | reverse complement strand
CCGCTTCGTCGGGGCGCGTTTTCCCGTCAACACGACCGTCCTGGCCCTCGCGGGCCCCGGCAACAACGGCGGGGACGCGCTGGAGACGGCTTCCCTGCTGCTGGCGCAAGGCTTTGATGTGCACGTGGTGCTGCCTTCAGGACCCGCCAAGCTGCCCTCCGACGCCGCTCGCGCCTGGTCCGGCTGGCTGGCCGCGGGCGGACAATCCCGTACCCATGCCGCGCTGCCAGGCGACCCGACACCGGATCTGGTCATCGATGGGCTGTTTGGTATCGGCCTGAACCGTCCCCTGGATACGACGTGGCAATCGTTGATCGACGCGGTCAACGCGTGGCAAGCGCCGGTGCTGGCGCTGGATGTGCCCAGCGGCATCGACGCCGACTCCGGCCGGGCGCTGGGCCGCCCGATCCAAGCGCGTTGGACGCTGTCCTTTATTGCTGCCAGCCGCGGACTGTCGCAACCGGGAGCGGGGCGCGATGCGGCGGGCGAGTGCCACATCGATACGCTGGGCGTCCCGATGTTCGGCGCTGACAGCAACTCGCAATGAGCATGCGCGGCAGTCGTCCGTAGCGCACGTCCCTGATTGTTTGATGGGCGGCCAGGACGACGTGTCTCAGGGTCTGAGTGCGCGCCAACCGCCGGCACGCCCTTTCACGCGGCATGCTCCAGGCGACAGTGCAGTCAAACAGGTCTTCCGCCAAAGCGCGATTCGACCTCGTCCGACAAGGGGAGATAGCGGTCGTTGTCCTGGCCGGCCAGCGCATTCAAGTGCGTTTCGGATGCGTCGAAGACCTTCCAGTAAAGCCGGCCGCACAGTTCACGCGCGGGGTGGCCGGGCCAGTTGTCGGGCAGCATGGGCGCGGGAAGCTGGGGGTCGTGCAGCACGATCCGCCGCCAGTTGTGAAACACCATGACGCGCACGGTGAACGCCTCGGCCGGTGAGGGCGCTTCGTCCAGCAATTTTTCCAGCGGACCAAAGTTGCGCGAGAACTGGCGGTACTGCTCGGCCACGTCGTCCAGGTTCCAGCACTGGGTGGCCAGGCTGGCGATGGGCAGCCCGCCGGCGCCAGCGAGATCCCGGGCCGACAGGACCAACGCGCGGTCCGGAATGCCAAGCTTCTCCAGAATGTCGTGCGCGGCGCGCGCCTCGGTGTGCGGATGCGCAAACAGGCCCGGCGCGATCATGCCAAAGCCTTCCCAGGTCAACTCTCGGCGCAATTCGCCGCGTTCGGCGAGGCCGTTGCCCGTGCGGGGCAGCGCAACCAGCGTCCATTCCCCATTCCAGTCCTTTGCCGCCCCTTCGTAGATGCGCTGCGAAGCGTGTGAGGTATGGCGCGCGCCCTGTTCAGAGATCAGGTAAAGGCTGCGCCGGCCATGACGTTCGGACTGCAGCCAGTTCTGCGCCACCAGGCGAAAGACGCTGGTTCGCAGCAGGCGCTCGTTGATGCCCAGGGGAGCCAGCAGCTCGATGAGGCTGCCTAGCCAGATGGCGCCGCCGTGCGGGGCCAGCGCATCGCCCAGCACGCTGACGCATAGCGATTTCGCGCGGGGCGGATCGCTTTTCAATAAGCGGGACAGAGAGCGGTCCAGGGGCGACTGAGGGTTTGCCATAAGGGGGGCCGCGTACGGCCGATATCGGGATGCTGGATATGATACATAAATCCAATGTGATACAGATTTGAGTTTGACAATGAATTTTTTGTATTAAATAATCGTCGCATGACATGACGGCACTGCGCAGCGTTTGCTTTGCGATTTCGCAAACCGTCTTAAGGAGACAGATATGTACGCTCAACTCGTCGAAACCGGCGTCAAGCAGGTCAAGACCGCGGACCAGCTCGAAGGCCCGGAACAGATGTTCCAGCGCCGAATCGACGACGGCGTCCGCATCGAGGCCAAGGACTGGATGCCCGAGGCCTACCGCAAGACGCTGGTGCGCCAGATCTCGCAGCACGCGCACTCCGAAATCGTGGGGATGCTGCCGGAAGGCAACTGGATCACCCGCGCGCCGTCCCTCAAGCGCAAGGCCATCCTCCTGGCCAAGGTGCAGGACGAAGCAGGCCACGGGCTCTATCTGTACAGCGCCGCGGAAACGCTGGGCGTGTCGCGCGACGATCTGATCGACGACCTGCACGCGGGGCGTGCCAAGTACTCCAGCATCTTCAATTACCCCACGCTCAGTTGGGCCGACATCGGCATGATCGGCTGGCTCGTCGACGGCTCTGCGATCATCAACCAGATCCCCCTGTGCCGCTGTTCCTACGGCCCGTATGCGCGGGCCATGGTGCGCGTCTGTAAGGAGGAATCCTTCCATCAGCGCCAGGGCTACGACCTGCTGATGCAGATGTGCCTGCACGGCACACCCGAACAGAAGGCGATGGTGCAGGACTCGCTCAACCGCTGGTGGTGGCCGGCGCTGATGATGTTCGGCCCATCCGATGCGGATTCGCCCAACAGCGCCCAGTCGATGGCCTGGAAGATCAAGCTCTTCTCCAACGACGAACTGCGCCAGAAGATGGTGGACCAGACCGTGCCCCAGGCCGAATACCTGGGCCTGACCGTCCCGGACCCGGATCTGAAGTGGAACGCCGAGCGCGGTCACTACGATTTCGGCGAAATCGACTGGACCGAGTTCTACGCCGTGCTCAAGGGCAACGGCCCCTGCAACCGCGAGCGCCTGGCGGCGCGCGTCAAGGCGCACGA
>DALZRX010000583.1:0-2714 GCA_032015805.1 Achromobacter sp. | reverse complement strand
CAGCCGCGCGACAACCGCGTGAAACCCGGCAAGGACTTGGGTCGACGCCATAAAACAATACCTTTAGATAAACGAATACCCGCCCCAGAGGGGGCGGGCCACCGGCGGGGCCGGCAATAACCGCAATGTTACCCCTTAAGGCCACGCCGCCAAACGACGGCATGGCCATAAGGATCCGCGCCGCCGCTCAGTGGCGCTTGTGGGTAACCTTCTTGGCGGGTGCCGCCCGCTTGGCGGCCTTGGGCGGCTTGCTGGCCTTTTTGGCCTCGGCGCGCCTTTCCTTGGCGGTCTGGCCCTTCAGGCCGGCGGGCTTGGGCGAAGCGGCTTTCTTGACCCGGCGCATCGGCTCGTCGGGTCCACGGGCCGCTGCCTTGCGCAACGCGTCAAAGCTCGTGCCCTGCACCAGACGGAACTCGATCCGGCGTGCCTCCAGGTCCACGCGGGACACTTGGACCTGCACCTTGTCGGTCAGGCGGTAGCGCATGCCGGTGCGTTCGCCACGCAGCTCGTGCAAGGCGTCGTTGAACTGGAAGTACTCGCCGCCCAGCTCCGAGACGTGCACCAGGCCCTCGACGTGCAGCGTGTCCAGCGTCACGAAGATGCCAAAGCTTGCCACGCCCGTGACCGTGCCGCTGAAGTCCTCGCCGACCCGTTCCTTGACGAACCAGCACTTGAGCCAGGCCTCGACATCGCGCGATGCCTCGTCGGCGCGGCGCTCGCTGGCCGACAGCACCAGGCCCATCTTTTCCCAGATGGCATGCTCATGTTCGCGTTGCGTGCGGCCGATGACGACGGCGTGGTCGTCCAGGCTGGGCACGTAACGTTGCCCCGCGAGCAAGGCCTTGATCACGCGGTGCGTGAGCAAATCGGGATAACGGCGGATCGGCGAGGTGAAGTGGCTGTAGCCCGGATAGGACAGGCCGAAGTGGCCCATGTTGTCGGGGCTGTAGACCGCCTGCTGCATGGAGCGCAGGCACATGGTCTGCAGCAACTGGTAATCGGGGCGCCCGCGCACGGAGTCCAGGAACTCGCCGTAGTCCTTGGCCGTGGGCGTTTCGCCCCCGCCCAGCGACAGCCCCATGGTGCGCAGGAATTCGCGCAGCGACTGCAGGCGCTCCGGCGTGGGACCCTCATGGATGCGGTACAGGCCCGGATGCTTGCTGCGCGTCATGAAGTCCGCCGCGCAGGTGTTGGCGGCCAGCATGCACTCTTCGATCAGCTTGTGTGCGTCGTTGCGCACGGACGGCACGATCTGTTCGATGCGGCCGAGCTCGTTGCAGACGATCTTGGTTTCGACGGTGTCGAAATCGATGGCGCCCCGCTTCTTGCGCCCCTGCGAGAGCACCTGGAAGAGTTCATACAGGTGCTGCACCTGCGGCATCACGCTGCGCATCGCATGCGCGGCCGGGCCGCCTGGCTGCTGCAGTGCGGCCCAGATGTTGGTGTAGGTCGTGCGGGCATGCGAGTGCATGACCGCGTTATAGAACTGATACGCCGAGACCGTGCCGGCCTTGGCGCCGCTGGCCGGGATGACCATGTCGCACACCAGCACCAGGCGGTCGACGTCCGGATTCAGCGAGCACAGGCCGTTGGACAGCGACTCCGGCAGCATGGGTATGACACGCCGCGGGAAGTACACGCTGGTGCCGCGTTCAATCGCATCGTCGTCCAACGCGTCGCCCGGACGAACGTAATGGCTGACGTCCGCAATGGCCACCAAAAGGCGCCAGCCGGGCCGCTTGCGCTGGCCCGTGCCAAGCTCGACCGGTTCGCAATACACCGCGTCGTCGAAGTCGCGTGCGTCCTCGCCGTCGATGGTGATGAGCGGCACGTCTCGCAGGTCGACGCGATCTTTCAGATCTGTCTTGCGGACCGTGTCGGGCAGGCGCGCGGCCTGCTTCAATGCGCCTTCCGTGAAGTCGACCGGCACGTCGAACTTGCGCACGGCGATTTCGATCTCCATGCCAGGATCGTCGATCTCGCCCAGCACTTCGGCCACGCGGCCCAGCGGCTGCGTGTGCCGCGTGGGCTGCGCCATGATTTCCACCGCGACCACCTGCCCATGCTGGGCGCCATTGGTGTCGCTGGGCGGAATGAGGATGTCGTGCTTGATGCGCTGGTCTTCGGGCACGACGATGGACAGGCCGTGCTCGTGCAGGAAACGACCCACCAGTTTGTTGGTGCGGCGCTCGATGACTTCAACGATGGTGCCTTCCGGCTTGCCCCGGTATTCGCCCGTCGGTTTGACCAGCACGCGGTCGCCATGCAGCACCTTGAGCATTTCGCGCGGCGACAGGAACAGATCCGGTCCGCCGTCATCGCGCAGCAGGAAACCAAAGCCGTCGCGATGCCCCAGGACCTTGCCCGCCACGAAGTCGAGCTTGGTCGCCAGCAGCAACACCCCCTTGCGGTTCGGCAGCAACTGCCCGTCGCGTTCCATGGCGCCCAGACGGCGCTCGAAGCCCACCCTCGTCGCATCGCGCTCGATGCCCATGCGCTCGGCCAGCTCAACCGGAGACAACGGCGAACCCGCGGCGCGCAGCGCTGTCAGGATGGCTTCACGGGACGGAACATCAGGGTCGAAGTCCGGTGGCGCTTCGGGCAAGGGTGTTGATCTGTTGTTATTCGATTCGTTATTCGATCGTTTTGCCAAAGCTAAATTTTCCGTATATAATGCGCAGCTTCTGTGGTTCGCCCAAGGCTGAACACTGAAG
>DALZRX010000582.1:0-2718 GCA_032015805.1 Achromobacter sp. | reverse complement strand
TGCTTGTGGAAGGTGATGGGCTGCTCGGCCGGGCGCGCGGGCTTGGGCCGCGAGACCTCGGTGACGGTGAGCTGGGGCGTTGGCCCGGGCGGCGGAACCAGCGCCTGGGCATCCGCTGCCACGGCCGGATGCGTCTGCAACGATTCGGGCCGGTGGCGCTTGAGGAATTCGCGCAGGCCGTCGCGCATGACCTGGGTCGTATATTCGCCCGCCATCGGCAGCACGTCCTTGCCGGACAGGCGCGTGCCGACGCCGGCGCGGCGCAGCACCGCGTGCAGGTTCTGCTCGATGTAGTCGGGCTGGCCCTCTTCGAGCAGCAGCACGGCGCGCTTGCCGCGGCAGAAGTCCACAACCTCGTCTTCGATGACGGGGTAGGTCACGTTCATGACGTACAGCGGGATGCGGCTGTTGCCGAAGTTGTCGGCCAGGCCCAGCAACTGAAGCGAGCGGATGACGCCGTTGTACAGGCCGCCCTGCAGGATCAGGCCGATGTCGTCCTGTTCGCCGTCGAAGTGCTCGTTGAGCTTGTTTTCCTTGATGTAGCGGATGGCGGCCGGCCACCGCTCCTTGATCTTTTCCTGTTCGTGCAGGAAGGACGCCGGCGGCAGCACGATGCGGCTGGTGTCGCGCGCCGGATTTTCCAGCGCCTGCGCCAGGCTGAACGCCGGGCGCTTGTTTTCCTTGGCGATGAAGCGCCCGTGCACGTGGCAGCCGCGGATCCGCAGTTGCAGCATCACGGGCGTCTTGCTGGCTTCCGACAGCGCGAAGCCGTCTTCCACTGCCTTCACCATGCTTTCCAGGTTCGGTCGCGGATCCAGCAGCCAGATCTGCGACTTCATGGCAAACGCGTGGGAGCGTTCCTGCATGATCGACGAGCCTTCGCCGTAGTCTTCGCCCACGATGACGAGCGCGCCGCCGGTGACGCCGCCCGAGGCCAGGTTGGCCAGCGCATCGGAAGCGACGTTGGTGCCGACGGTGGACTTCCAGGTGACGGCGCCACGAATGGGGTACATGACGGAGGCGGCCAGCGTGGCCGCCGCGGTGGCTTCGGACGCGCTCGCCTCGAAGTGCACGCCCAGTTCCTGCAGGATGTCGTTGGCGTCGGCCAGCACGTCCATCAGGTGCGAGATCGGCGACCCTTGGTAGCCGGCGACATAGCCCACGCCCGACTGCAGCAACGCTTTCGTGACGGCAAGGATTCCTTCGCCGCGAAATTCCTCGCCCGCGCCGATGCGCAGTTGCTGGACTTCTTTCTTGAAAGATCTTTCCGCCATCTGGATCCCTTTCGCGGACCCGGGCGGGTCCTTAATCCGTGCTGCCGTGCAGCATCGTCTTGCCACGAAAACATCGCCTGAAAAATACTTTAGGAGTCAACGTTTTAGCTGTCAATAAAAAAGATGAAATTTCATGGAAATTAAAAAATATCACGCTAAAACAAGGGTGTATATACTCGTTGTTCTCTAGGTTTTTGACGGATTGGGGGCGCTGTGATGGTGCAAAAACGGGTTGCGATTCGGGGTATACCCTGTGCTGCGCAACAGCATTGCGATGCATCATGGCGCGCGGCCGCGCCAACGTGGTGCAATGCGCTTTTCGTCAAAGGGGCGGGCCTTGGAAACCGGTGCGTGGGAGCAAACCAACATGCGGCCAGATAAGCCACGCGGCGCGCGCGCCGCTGCCGCCGGCCCGCGGTTCGTCGACGGCTATCTGGCCTACCTGCTCGCGCAGGCCAGCCAGCGCATCTCGGCGGAATTCCATCAACAGGTCAAAGCCGCCGGCTTGTCAGTGACCGAATGGCGCGTGCTGGCCAGCCTGCAGGGCAGCGCCGGCGAAACCATCGGCAGCCTGGCCGTGCTGGCAATCACCAAGCAGCCCACGCTCAGCAAGGTCGTGCAGCGCATGGAAGCCGACGGCCTGGTGGCCCGCACCGGCGTGCGGGCAGACCGCCGCCAGACGCGGGTTTGCATCACGGCCAAGGGCTCGAACCTCATTGGCGGATTGTGCGAGCAGGCCTTGCAGCACCAGAAGGCGGTGCTGGCTCCTTTCGGCGAAGAGAAGGCCGCGCTGCTCATCGACATGCTGGACGTGCTGATGACCGAGCACGTTCCGCTTGAACTCCCCATCGACACCGATGACTAGCACCGTTGCGGGCGCGCACTCGAACGTCGTTCGGTCCGATTATTTTGTTACAAGCATATGCGTCCCCGGTTATGTGCGCTCTGTGAAAACCCCCTCCGGTACGAGCAAACCCTTAATTGACGCGGTTCTCGCGGGTAGGCACACTCGCGCCGGTATTCAGACTACTGTCAGGAGTTGACACCTATGCGCCGCACTTTGATTGCTATCGCGATCGCCGCCGCCGTGGCAGTGCCCTCGATCGGGCAAGCCAAGACCTTCCGCTGGGCCGCTCAAGGCGACATCCTCACCTTCGACCCGCACTCGCAGAACGAAGGCATGACGATCGCCGCCAACAGCTACATCTACGAGCCCCTGGTCGACTACGACAAGTCTTTCAAAGTGTCGCCGCGGCTGGCCACCGAGTGGGAGCAGGTGTCGCCCACGCTGTACCGCTTCAAGCTGCGTCCCGGCGTGAAGTTCCATGATGGCGCCGCGTTCACCGCGGACGACGTGGTGTTTTCGATCCACCGCGCCATGGCGCCCACCTCGAACTACAAGGCCTACACCACCGGCATCAAGGAAGCGCGCAAGATCGACGAC
>DALZRX010000581.1:0-2725 GCA_032015805.1 Achromobacter sp. | reverse complement strand
CGCGCTGTGGCAAGGCGCCGACGCCGCGCCGCTGCTGTCGTCGTTTGCCGAGGAAGCCTTGCAGGCCGCGCGCGAAGCCGCTCCCGAGCTGCCGCGCGCACTGCTCGTGGAAAAAGTGCCGGCGGACTGGCGCGAACGCCTGGCCAAGTACGATTGTGTGGCCCTGAACATCAACCAGAAGGACGCCACCCGCGAACTGATCGACGCCGTGCACGCTGCCGGCTATCGGATCGCGGCCTGGACCGTCAACGACCCCGAGCGCGCGCGTCTGCTGCTCGACTGGGGCATTGACGGCATTTTCACCGACGAGCTGGCCGCCATCCGGCCGGCCGCCTGAGGCAGAGAGCCCCGTGTTCAGCTACCGCCACGCCTTTCACGCCGGCAATCACGCCGACGTGCTCAAGCACGCCATCCTGGTCCACACCCTGGACTACTTCAACAAGAAAGATGCTCCGTACTGGGTCATCGACACCCACGCGGGCGCCGGCCTCTATAGCCTGGACAGCGACTGGGCGGCCAAGACCTCCGAGTTTGCGGACGGCATCGGCCGCCTGTGGGAAGCGCAAGACCTGCCGCCGCTCCTGGCGGATTACGTCGCCCGCATCCGCGACTACAACACCAACGGCCGGCTGCGCCGCTACCCCGGTTCGCCCTGGTTGGCCCTGGATGCGTTGCGTCCGTCGGACCGCCTGCGTCTTTTCGAGATGCATCCCACCGAAATCGATACGCTGGTCGGCAACCTGGAACACCAGGGCCGCGCCGCGCAGCGCCAGACCACCATTTACGGCGACGATGGCTTCGAAGGCGTCAAGGCGCTGCTGCCGCCGCCCACGCGGCGCGGCATGGTGCTGATCGACCCCTCGTATGAAGACAAGCACGACTACCGCCGCACCCTTGTCACCGTGAAGGAATGCATCAAGCGCTTTGCCACGGGCACCTATGCGATCTGGTATCCGCTGGTGCAACGGCGCGAGGCCAGCGAAATGGCGCGCCATTTCGAGAACCTGAAGGTCAAGAGCTGGCTGCACGCCACGCTGACGGTCAAGAAGGCGACCATCGACGGTTACGGCCTGCACGGCAGCGGCATGTTCCTCATCAATCCGCCCTGGACGCTGCACGACGCCCTGAAACAGGCGATGCCGTATCTGGCGCGCGAGCTCGCACAGGACGAGCGGGCGGGCTTCACGCTGCAATACCGCGAGAATCCGTTTCCGGTTCCCAAGAAGCAATCCGACGACTGACGCGGCGCCCGGCGATGGGCGCTGGTTTGCACAGACGGCAAGGGCCGCGCCTTGATGGCGCGGCCCTTTTTTGCATCCGTGGTGCTCAGACCGTTTCGACGTCCGCCTGGCGCAACGCTTCCTGCGCCAGCGCCAGCTTCGAGGCCGCATCGCGCAGCGCGGTGCGCAGTCCTTCCTCGATCACCGGATGGTAGAACGGCATTTCCAGCATGCGTGCCACCGTGAGCTCCTGCTGCACGGCCCAGGCCAACAAGTGGCCGATGTGCTCCGCGCTCGGACCGATCATTTCCGCGCCGACAAAGCGGCCCGTCTCGATGTCGGCGTATACGTGCAGCATGCCGCGGTTCTTCAGCATGACACGCGAACGGCCCTGGTCGCTGAAATCGACCGCTCCCGTGACAAACGTGCCGGGCACCAGCTTCGCATGCCCCGCCCCGACCAGCGCAATCTGCGGGTCCGAGAACACCACGCCCAAAGGCGCACGCCGCAGGCCCTGGCGGACCTCGGGGAAACGCGCCGCGTTCTCGCCGGCAATGCGGCCCTCGTCGGCGGCCTCGTGCAGCAACGGCGCATCGGCGTTGGCGTCGCCCGCGATGAAGATCGGCGAGTTGCCAGCCTGCATCGTCAACCGGTCAAAGTACGGAACGCCCTGCGCGTTCAGTTCGAGCGAGGTGTTCTCCAGGCCCAGCCCATCGACGTTGGCGCGACGGCCGGTGGCGACCAGCGCGTAATCGAAACGCTCGGTGCGCTCAGTGTTGTCCAGCGCCACGTAACGCACTTCCACTTCGTCGCCCACGCGGGTGGTTTCCAGGACGCGGGCGTCCGTGTCCAGATAGAACTCGCGCTGGAAGATCTTGCGGGCCGTCTGCCGCACCTGCGGATCACTGATCCCGCCCAGGCTGCCGCTCATGCCGAAGACGCGCACTTCCACGCCCAGCCGCGCCAACGCCTGTCCCAGCTCCAGCCCGATCACGCCGGGTCCGAAGACCGCCACGCGATTGGGCAGATCGTCCCAGGCAAACACGTCGTCGTTGACGACGAGGCGATCGCCCAGGGCGCGCAATGGCGGCGGAACGGACGGACGCGAGCCGGTCGCGATCACGATGCGCGACGCCTGGATTTCCGTATGGTCGTCCACCCGCAGCACCGTGTCGGACACGAACTTCGCGTAGCCGCGCACCTTGTCTTCGGCAGGGATGTTCTCCACGCCGTCGACGACGAAGCCCACGAAGCGGTCGCGCTCGCGCTTGACGCGGTCCATGACCTCGGCGCCGTCGACCGTGACCTCACCGCCGACATGCACGCCGAACGCGTCCGTGTGCGAAGCCGCATGCGCAGCCTCGGCCGCCGCGATCAACAGCTTGGACGGCATGCAGCCAACCCGGGCGCACGTCGTGCCGTAGGGGCCGCCCTCGATGAGCAGCGCGCGCTTGCCCGCCGCTTTCGCGGCGCGGTAGGCGCCCAGGCCTGCGGTGCCGGCGCCG
>DALZRX010000580.1:0-2734 GCA_032015805.1 Achromobacter sp. | reverse complement strand
CCGCCAGCGCGGTCCAGGTGCTGGGCGCGGGCGCGCTGGACGCGAGCGAAACCGCGAAGCTCAGTGCGGAGGAACAGCGCAGGCTGGCGATGTGATCGCGGGGCCGGGCATGGCCCGGTCCCCGCTTTCGGGCCCGAGGGCCGGCAGACATGCCGGCTTTTTTTTCGCCTGCGGAAATGCAGTCGCCGTCATCTTCGGCACCCAGACTCCACGTCGTCCGAGGGCCGCGATTCTTTTTGTGAAGTTTTTCTTACAACGCGCGGTCTGTGGCTTCCCAGTACGTCTAGTAACAAGCAGAAGCTGTAGGCGCGGGTTTGCGGGGAAAAACCGTAACGGAATTGTCGCAAGCGGACTGCACGGTAGCGGCCGGCGCGAGCTGGCTTTCACACAAGGAACTGAGTGCATCGCTATGCATGATTTCGAAAGTAGGAGTGGCGCGCTGCGCGCCGTTTTTCGCCGCGCGCCGGAAGCGATTGTCCTGACG
Source organism: Achromobacter sp. (assembly GCA_032015805.1). Lineage (GTDB taxonomy): Bacteria > Pseudomonadota > Gammaproteobacteria > Burkholderiales > Burkholderiaceae_B > Achromobacter. The sequence goes on along the minus strand of DALZRX010000580.1, from coordinate 2,250 downwards.
CTGGCAATCAACGCGGCGTGGGCGCAGAGCGCGCCGGCCCAGGACGCCGCGGCTGCAGCGGCTCCCGCAGCGGCGGATGCCCGCCGCGTCAACATCAACGAATACATCGTGCGCGGCAACACCGTGCTGGAAGCGCGCGACATCGAGCGCGCCGTCTATCCGTACCTTGGTCCGGAACGGACGCTGGCCGACATCGAGGCCGCGCGCGAGGCCTTGCAGACGATCTACCAGGAACGCGGCTACCAGTCCGTCTATGTCGACCTGCCCGAACAGCAGGTGGCGGACGGCATTGTCTTCCTGCAGGTGTCCGAGACCAAGGTCGGCCGCGTGCGTGTGGTGGGCGCGCAGCATTATTCCCCGCTTGCGATCCGCGACGAGGTGCCGGCGTTGAAGGAAGGCGAGGTGCCGAACTTCAACCAGGCCCAGGCTGAGTTGACCGGCCTGAACAAGAGCGCCAGCCGTCAGGTGGTGCCGCTGGTCAAGGAAGGGCGCCTGCCCGGCACGATGGACGTGGACCTGAAGGTCGAGGACAAGAGCCCGTGGCAGGCCAGCCTGGGCCTGAACAACGATTACAGCGCCGACACCACGCGCTTGCGCAGCACCGCGTCGGTGGGCTACGACAACCTGTGGCAGCTTGGCCATTCGGTCAGCCTGACCTTCTTCACGGCGCCGCAAGAGACCGACAACGCCAAGGTCTGGTCGGGTTCCTATGCCATGCCGCTGTCCAGCCGTTGGAGCCTGCAGTTCTCCGGCTACAAGAGCGACAGCAACGTGGCGACCATTGGCGGCACCAACGTGCTGGGCAAGGGCCACTCCTTCGGTGTGTCCGCGACGTACGCGATGGACCCGCTGGGCGCCTGGAGCAATTCGCTGTCGATCGGCCTGGACTACAAGAAGTTCGACGAGGCCACCCGCTTTGGCGACAACGAAGACCAGATCCCGATCAAGTACCTGCCGTTCACGCTGGCCTATAACGGCTACCGGTATGCCGAGTCCTCGCAAAGCAGCCTGGGCCTGTCGATCGTCGGCGCCAGCGGCTCCTTTTTCAACCAGAGCAGCGACTGGCAGGAATTCGACAACAAGCGCTACATGGCCAGCCCCAGCTTTGCGCTGCTGCGCGGTGATGGCACCCACACGCAGAGCCTGTTCGGCGACTGGCAACTGGGCCTGCGCGGCTCGTTCCAGCTTGCGTCGGGCGCGCTGGTTTCCAACGAGCAGTTTTCGGCGGGCGGCATGACCAGCGTGCGCGGCTACCTGGCCGCCGAACGCACGGGCGACGACGGCTTCCTGGGTTCGGTCGAGTGGCGCACGCCGTCGCTGGCGCGCTGGCTGGGCAGCAACGTCAATGAATGGCGCTTCTATGCCTTTGCCGATGCCGCCACGCTGCGCCTGCGCGATCCCTTGCCCGAGCAGGACGCAAGTTACTCGCTGGCCAGCGTCGGCCTGGGCACCCGCCTGCAGGTGCTGGACTGGCTGTCCGGCACGTTCGACTGGGGTTATCCGCTCAAGGATGGCCCCAACACCCGCAAACACGATCCCCGCCTGAACTTCAGCGTCCGCGCCAGCTTCTGAGCGCGCGCAAACCGCATTCACCCCGGAGTCTTGACCATGCAACGCTTATTGATGCTCCTGCTGACCGTGCTGGCCGGCCTATTGCCGGCCGCCGCCAATGCCTGGTGGCAGCCGGACTGGCAGTACCGCAAGCAAATCACCGTCGACAGCACCCCGCAGGGGCTGCCGCTGGGCGGCCCCGCCGGCCGCATGCCGCTGCTGGTGCGCCTGCACACCGGCAACTTCACCTTTGACGGCATCGGGGAAAAGGGCGCCGACATCCGGTTTGTCGCCGCCGACGACAAGACCGTGCTGCACCATCAGCTCGAGGCCTTCGACCCTTTGCTTGGCATGGCCCTGGTGTGGGTGGACGTGCCCGAAGTGGCCGACGGCCAGCGCCAGGACATCTGGATGTACTACGGCAACCAGAAGGCTCCCGCTTCGGCCAATGGCCAGCTTTCCTTCGATCCCAACTACACGCTGGTCTATCACTTTGACGGCGCGTCGCCGCGCGACACCACGGCGTACAGCAACCACGCCCAGACCGCGCCCGGCGGGATGGTGGATGGCGTGATCGGCCGTGCCGCCCAGTTCGCCGGTGCGCCGCTGATGCTGCCCGCGAGCCCCTCGCTGGCCATTCCGGCTGCGGGCGCCTTCACCTTCAGCGCCTGGGTGCGCGCCGACCAGCCGGCCGGCGAG